>DATBLU010000108.1:0-3842 GCA_036555205.1 Candidatus Deferrimicrobiaceae bacterium | reverse complement strand
ACGTGAATGGAAGGCGAGGTGTGGTCGGCATACTCGACCTCGGCCTCGGCCAGGGCCGTCCTGCACGACAGGCACCAGTAGACGGGCTTGGTGCCCTTGTAGACCGCGCCCGACTCGACGAACCTGCCGAATTCCCGCAGTATCCCCGCCTCGTAGTCGAAGGACATCGTCCGGTAGGGGTTCTCCCAGTCGCCCAGAACACCCAGCCGCTTGAACTCCTGCCGCTGGACGTCGATGAACTTCGCCGCGTATTCCCGGCAGAGCTTTCTCTTCTCCCCGGTCGGGATCGCCTCCTTTTTCGCCCCGAGGTTCTTGTCCACCTGGTGCTCGATCGGCAGGCCGTGGCAGTCCCATCCGGGGACGTACTCCGCCCACCTGCCCGAAAGCCCCCGGTATTTCACTATGACGTCCTTGAGGATCTTGTTCAGTGCATGGCCTATATGGATGTGGCCGTTGGCGTAGGGGGGGCCGTCGTGCAGGACGAACTTGTCGCTCCCCCGCCGGCGATCGGCCATTGCGCGGTAGAGGCCGGTCTTTTCCCACCCCGCCAGGATCTCCGGCTCGCGCTGCGAGAGGTTCGCCCTCATCGGGAATCCGGTCTGCGGCAGGTTCAGCGTGTTCTTGTAATCCATCGTGACGATCGCTCCGTCGGATCCGTTAAAGCGATACTTATACCACTATTTGAACAGGTTTCGGAAGAACTCCCCGATGCCCTGCACGCCTTTCCGGAACGTGTCGACAAGAGGATGCATGGGATGGAGCGGGCACGTCTCCGTCGGGGCAGTCCCCTCGATGAAGGCCTCCTCAAACCGCTCCGGGCAGGCCGATGTGGCGAGGTACCCAGACGACGGATCGATCTCCGCGGTTATCACGCCCTGCGGAATCGGCATCGCGGGCGGCCCGGCCGCCGGGTACACGGCTTTCATGAAACGGGTCCATATCCGAAGCGCTCCCGCCGCGCCCGAGAGGTTCGTGTTCCTGCCAGAGTCGGTGCCCACCCAGACGACGCACACGACGTCCGGCGTGTACCCCGCGAACCACGAGTCGCGGTAGTCGTCGGTGGTGCCTGTCTTTCCCGAGACCGGGAAGAGGATCCCGGACATGCGGGCGGCATGCCCCGTGCCCCGGTCTATCACTCCTTCCATCGCATAGGAAACGAGATATGCAGCCCGCGGATCGACCGGATTCCTGGCCTCGGTCAATCCCTGGTACACCGTTTCCCCCTTCGCGCCCATGATCGCATCAAGCGGGAACGGCTCGTAGCGGGTCCCTCCCGAGGCCAGCGTGGCATAGGCGTAGGCGAGCTCCACCGGGGTGACCTCGAAGCTTCCCAAGGCAAGCGAGGGGACGGGTGAAAGGGGGCTGGTTATTCCTGCGTCCCGGGCGGCGGAGACGACCTCCGGGAGGCCGATCTGCGTAGCCAGCCGGACCGTCGCGGTGTTCACCGATTCCTCGATCGCCCTGCGGACCGTTATCGTGCCGTACGTTTTTTCCTCGAAATTGGCCGGCGTCCACGTCCCTTCCGGCGTAGGGATCGAGATCGGCTCGCCTGAAACGGTCGTGGCGAGCGTCACCTTTCCTTTTTCCCGCAAGGTCTGCTGCATCGCGGCCAACAGGACGAACGGCTTGAACGCGCTGCCCGGCTGGCGCCTGGCGTCCGCGGCGCGGTTGAACTGCGTTTCGCCGTACCCGCGCCCCCCCACCATCGCGGTCAGCTCGCCCGTGCGCGGGTCTACGGCGACCAGCGCGGCCTGAAGGGGCTCGCCGGCCCTCCTGCCGGACCGCTCGATATCGGCCAGGCCCTGGGCCACCGCGCCTTCCGCGGCGCGCTGGTGAAACGGGTCCAGCGACGTATAGACCCGGAAGCCCGACCGGTAAAGCTTCACGTCCCCGATGCGGTCCTCGGCGTACCTCTGGACGTAGTCCGCGAAGTACTCTCCGCCCCGCACCGGCATGGGCCGGGGGTTCGTCCTCACGGGCGAGCGGGAAGCCCGTTCCGATTCCCCCGGGTCTATCATCCCGAGCTGCGACATCCTGGAAAGGACCCAGTCCCTGCGCTCCCTGGCCGCCTTCGGCTGCCGCATGGGCGAGTACCTGCTGGGCGAACGGATGATCCCCGCAAGCAGGGCCGCCTCCTCCAGGGACAGCTCCCCGACGCTCTTCGAGAAGTAGAACCTCGCCGCCTCCTCGGCGCCGTAGATCCCCCTTGACCCCTCCTGCCCGAAGTAGATTTTGTTGAAATATGCCTCCAGGATCTCCTTCTTGGTGAACCGGATCTCCATGACGAGGGCCAGTTCCGCCTCGCGTATCTTCCGCCATATGCTTTTTTCGGGTGTAAGGAAGAAGTTCTTGGCGAGCTGCTGCGTTATGGTCGACCCTCCCTGGGCGAACCTCATGCGGCGCAGGTTGGCGACCGCCGCCCGCGCGATTCCGGGTATGTCGATGCCGATGTGGGAATAGAATCGGGCGTCTTCCGCGGCCAGGACCGCGTCCTGGAGGCGTTTGGGGATGGCCGAGAGAGGCACCATGCGGCGGGATTCTCCGCCCGGCCCGTAAATGCGGCCCGCCTCCTCGGGCTCGAGGAGGAATTCCTCGATGGGAGTGCCCGCCGCCGTCGAAAGAGTCGCGACGCGGCCTTCGACGACGCCGATCTCGACCGAGGAGGCGGACTCCACCCGTTCTCCGCGCCGGAAACTCCTGGCGTGGATGCGGATCCGGTCGCCTTCCTCGGACCAGGTCCCTTCCGCGCGCGGCGAAGCCGTCACCTTGCGGTAGGAAAGGCGCTTAAGCCTCTCGGCAAGCCGAAGGTTGCCGAGCGCATCCCCGGGGCGGACCCTTGCGGGCCGCCCGTACAGGATCGACGGGACCTCCCAGGAGTCCCGCGACATCCCCGCCCCGACCTTGTAATACAGGTAGCCGGCGTGCAGGAGAATGAGCCCGGCGAGCGCGGGGAGAAGAAGCTTCTTCAGATCGTTCGCCCCGCGGCGTCGATGAAGGCCTTAAGCGATTCCATGGTCTCGCGGAACTTCTCGAACGTGAGCGACTGCGGGCCGTCGGACAGCGCCTTTTCCGGCGTGGGGTGCACCTCGATCATCAGCCCGTCGGCGCCGGCCGCAATGGCTGCGCGGGCCATCGGCGGGACGTACGCCGCGTGCCCCGTCCCGTGCGACGGGTCCACGATGACCGGCAGGTGCGTGCGCTCCCTCAAGACCGGGATGCAGGACAAGTCGAGCGTATTGCGGGTGGCGTCCTCGAACGTGCGGATCCCCCGCTCGCAGAGGATCACCTGACGGCTCCCCTCGGACAGGCAGTATTCCGCGCTCATCAGGTACTCCGTGATCGTCGTCATCATGCCGCGCTTGAGGAGGATGGGCCGCTTCGACTTGCCGATCCGCTTGAGGAGCGAGAAGTTCTGGACGTTGCGCGCCCCGACCTGCAGGACGTCGGAGTAGTCGGCGACCATCTCCACGTCGATCGGGTTCATCACCTCGGTCACCACGGGCATCCCGGCCTTATCCCCCGCGTTGCGCAGGATCTTCAGGCCCTTCTCGGCGAGCCCCTGGAACGCGTAGGGAGAGGTGCGCGGCTTGAACGCCCCCCCGCGGAGAACGTGCGCCCCCGCCGCCTTTACGGCCCGGGCCGTGTCGACCATCTGCTGCTCGCTCTCCACGGAGCAGGGGCCGGCGATTATGAGAAGCTGACGGTCTCCGACGGTCACCCCCGGCGCTATCCGGATCACGGTGCGGTCCGGCTTCACCTCCCGGCTGGCCAGCTTGTAGGGCTTGAGGATCGGGACCACCCGCTCCACGCCCGGCAGCGACTCGAGGGACTGCAGGACGAAC
>DATBLU010000257.1:0-2155 GCA_036555205.1 Candidatus Deferrimicrobiaceae bacterium | reverse complement strand
TCGGCGGTGTCGCGGAAATAGTCCCCGGACCGCAGCGACACCTTTTCCGGGTATTCCCCCTCGATCATTCCCTTGATGACCGCGTTGATCCTGTAGATCGGGCCGGCGATCCGCCGGCTGAGCAGGAGCGTGTAGACGAACACGCCTGCGAAAACGAGAAGGGCGGCCGGCCATACCCTGTAGTGCAGAACGAGGAACTCGCGCGCGGCAGGTTCCAGCTCCGCCAGGCTTCGCCCCGTGGCAAGGACGTACATAGAGGGCGCGAACACGATGACAAGCCACGCGATGAAAAACAGGAAAAACGCGATCATCACCCGCCAGGCCAGTCCGAGCTGGAATTTCCTGTCGACCAGGCGGGGCTTCCTTCGATTCACGGGGCTAGCCAAGTTCGCCTCCTCCGGCTGTTTTTGCTATTCTATTAGCCGTGAACCCGGTTTCGATTTACTTTATCTTCCGGCGGGCCGGTTGAAAAGGGATATATCGGTCCGTGCGGGGGTCGTCGTCCAGCTGACGATGATCGCCGTCGCCTCCCTTTCCCTCCTCGCCGTCTTCGCCCTTAAAGCCATCGAGCTGAGCATGGAGCGCCGCCACGTCGAGGCGGCCGTCTCCGTAGCGTACGCCGTGCGGGGTGCGGTGGAGGGGGGAGGAGTCGCCCGCATCTCCCCGTACATCCGGGAAATAGAGCTTCTGTCCGAGGCTCCGCCCGCAGGCGGTCCGATCGTGGCGCCGGCGGGTGAAAAGTCCGGCGGCATCCTGTCCCTCCATCCGGCGGTCGACGTGACGCTTCCTCTTGCCGGGGGGAAACCCGGATCGCGGGGGATCAGGGTCCGGTATTTCTCTCCGGGGATCGAGGAGGAGGCCCGGCACCTCGTGCAGGTCGCCGGCGTCCTTGTGGGGATCGACGTCATCGTCATGGTCCTGTTCGGGGCCTTCCTTATGGACCGTTCGGTCGTGCGGCCCATACGCCGTCTGGCGGCCGTTTCCGAAAAGATCGCAGCGGGGGACAATCTCCTTCGGGCGGACGAGTCGCCGGAAAACGAGCTGGGACAGCTGGGCGCGTCTTTCAACCGGATGGTGGCGGCGATGCAATCCGCGCAGGAGAAGGCCCGCCAGGCGGAACACGACACTTTCCGGTCCGAAAAGCTTGCTACCGTAGGCCGGTTGGCCGCGGGCGTTGCGCACGAGGTGGGCAACCCGCTCATGGCGGTCCGCGGATACGCGGAATACCTGCGCAAGACTCCTCCGTCGCGCGCCGAACAGGACGAGTGCCTCGACAGGATCGTGGGGGAAACGCAGAAGATAGAGAATATCGTTCGCGGGTTGTTGTCCGTTGCGGCGCCGGGGGCCAGGGAGGGGGAGGACGCCGACGTCGACGCCGTCGTCCGCGAAACCGTCGAGCTTCTTTCTTTCCGGCGAATTTTCCGCGACGTGGACGTTCGCGTCGAGTGCGGCGGCGCGGGAAGGGCCCGCATCTCGTCTGGCCGCCTTCAGCAGGTGCTTCTGAACCTTTTGATCAACGCGGTGGATTCCATGGGAAACGGCGGGACCATCAAGGTCCGCACCTTTCCGGCGGATCCCTGGATCCCGCCGCCCGTAAGGGCCGTTCGAAGGCGCGCATCCGATCCGCCGTGGGTTGACGTAGCTCCTCTCCGCGGAGGGGTTGGAAGGATCCCGCCCGTCGGAGCGGCGGTTTCCGTAACGGATACCGGCTGCGGGATACGGCAGGTGGACATGGAGAACATCTTCGATCCGTTCTTCACCACCAAGGAGCCCGGGAAGGGGACCGGCCTCGGCCTTTCGGTTTCGCGCGCGATCGTCGAGGGCGCCGGCGGAGAGATCCTGGCGGAGAGCCAGGAGGGGAAGGGATCGACCTTCACGGTGATAGTCCCATCCCGCGGGGAAGCCGCCGGGGGCGAAAAGGGGGGGGAGGGAGCGGATGGCTGAGCGGATCCTGGTGGTCGACGACGAAGCGGGCATGCGCGACGTTCTCGGCAAGATTCTTTCGGCGGAAGGTTACATCGTGGCGCAGGCGCGAAGCGGCGTCGAAGCGCTGAAGGCGCTCGAAAAGAACCGGTACGACTTCATCCTGTGCGACATCAGGATGCCGGAGATGGGCGGGCTCGAGATGCTCAAGGAGATCTCCGCGCGCAAAACC
>DATBLU010000252.1:0-2395 GCA_036555205.1 Candidatus Deferrimicrobiaceae bacterium | reverse complement strand
TTTCGTACACGTGTCCCAATTTATTTGTATTCCCTTCTTGTGCCGCTTCTGCGGCAACGATGATTTGGATGTCGTTCGTTTCCCGAATTACTTGCGCAGGCCCAGAGCTTCCACCACCGCCTTGTACCGCAGCGATTCCTTCGACTTAAGGTAGTCGAGGAGCCGGCGCCTCTGGCCGACCAGCTTCAACAGACCCCGCCGTGAGTTGAAGTCCTTGGTATGCGTTTTGAGATGATCCGTGATCTCGTTGATCCTCTCGGTCAGGAGGGCGATCTGTACCTCTGGTGAACCGGTGTCCGACTCGTGCACCCTGAACTTGCCGATCAAGTCCTTCTTCTTCTCCGTCTCCAAGCCCATTTAGCTTCGCCCTTCCCCTTTCAAAGGATCAGATAATCCTATGGATTTGCCGGATTTTTATTTTATAACACAATCCCGAGGGGAAGTAAATTCATATACCCCGCACGATCCTCCACCGTCCCTCGCCGATCCGCTCCACCAGCGCCACCGCCCCCTCGGTTCCGTGCGTCAGCAGGACCATTCCGTGCGACTGCCCCGGATCGCACCCGGCAAGCCATGGCGCCGGCGAGCCGCCGTGGCGGACCGCGTCGACGGCGGCCGGGGGTATCTCCCACTGCGTGAATCCGGACAGGGCCTTCCCGATCGGAACAAGCCGGGACGCGGCCTCGCCGCGCCTTCCTTCCTCGATGAGATCGGCGAGCGTCACCGAATCCTCTATGCGGAAACGCCCCGAAGCCAGCCTCCGCAGGGACGAAACGGCCATCGGGACGCCTAGCAGCCGCCCCAGCTCCGCGGGAAGCGCGCGGACGTAGAACCCCTTGGAACAACGCAACAATACGTCGAACCCTTCCGCCGTCCACGAAAGAAGCCGCGCCTCGTGGACCGTCACCGTCCGCGGCGGAAGCTCCGGGTGCTCACCCCGGCGGGCCATTTCGTACGCGCGCGTCCCCGCCACCTTGACCGCCGAGAATGCGGGCGGGACCTGTTCCCGCGTGCCGACGAGCCCGGAAACGGCGGCGGCGACCGCCTCCGACGGGGCGCATGCCCCCGGACTGCTTTCCACCGGCTTCCCCGTTATGTCCCCGGTGTCGGTGGCCGTGCCGAACCGGAAACCGGCCTCGTATTCCTTGTCCTGCGCGGCCAGGTAACCCGCGATCTTGGTCGCCCTGCCGACGCACACCAGAAGGACACCGGTCGCCATCGGGTCCAGGGTCCCCGCGTGCCCGCGCTTCTTCGCCCCGAGCGCCTTGCCGGCCTTCTCGACGGCGCGGAAGGAGGTGATGCCGGCGGGCTTGTCAAGGACGATCACGCCGTCCGTCACTTAAGCGCCGCCTCCAGCGCCCCGAAGACCTTTCTTTTGACCTCGTCGAGGGAGCCTTGCACCGTGCATCCCGCGGCGTTGCGGTGCCCTCCCCCTCCGAACGACTGCGCTACCGCGGAAACGTCCACGCGCCCCTTGGACCGGAAGCTCACCCGGATCTCGCCGGCGCCCTCCTCGCGGAACGACGTCGCCACCTCGACTCCGATCACCGAGCGGGGATAGTTGATGAACCCCTCGAGGAAATCCTTCCTGGCCGAGAACTCGTCCAGGTCGCTTTTCATCGTCGTTATGGCGGCGACCCTCCCTCCCGCCGCGATCTCCAGGGAGCTTAAGACCCTCCCCAGCAGGCGCAGCCGCTCGGCGCTTTGGGTTTCGTAGACCTGCTCCGCAACGGCCCACGGGTCGATCCCCCGCCGGATCATCTCACCAGCTATGTGGAACGCCTCGGGCGAGGAGTTCGAGTAATGGAACGAACCGGTGTCCGTCAATATGGCCACGTATATGTTGACGGCGACATCGTAGTCGATCTCCGTGCCCATGGCCGAAAGTATCCGGTAGACGAGCATTCCCGTGGCGGCCGCCTCCGGGTCGATAAGGCAATAATCCCCGCAGCCGCCGTTCGTCCTGTGGTGGTCGATGTTGACCATGACGGCCGGCTTCGCGAGCTCCGCCTCCACGCGCCCGGTTCTTTCCCGGGAACCGCAATCGACCACGACGGCGACTTCGTACCCGGATCCGTCCTCGTCGTAAACCACGCTTTCCGCCCCGGGGAGGAACGCCAGGTTTCCCGGCACGGGGTCCGCGTTCAGGACGGTCGCGGTCTTCCCCATCTTCCGCAAGGCCAGGGCCAGCGCAAGCTGCGAGCCGATCGCGTCCCCTTCCGGGTTTTCGTGGCAGGCTATCAGGAACCTGTCCTTTTCCCGGAAGAGGCGGCAGATCGCCTCGATGTCATTTCTCACCGTCGCCCTCCGACCGTATCTCCCTGAGCAGCCGGTCGATCCGGGCCCCCTTTTCGTAGGTGTTGTCGTATATGAACGCCACCTCGGGTGAATACCT
>DATBLU010000251.1:0-8031 GCA_036555205.1 Candidatus Deferrimicrobiaceae bacterium | reverse complement strand
CGCCTTCGGCTTCCCCTTTCCCTTCGTCTTCGCCTTTGCCTTGGCCTCGGCCTTCTCCTTCGCCTTTTTCTTTTTTCCGTTGCCGGATTGAATCGCGTCGGCGATATGCCAGGCGATCGCCTCCCCTTCGCGGTCCGGGTCGGGAGCGAGGTAAACGTTCTTGGATTCGCGGGCAGCTGCGACGATCTCGCCCAGCACCTTTTTCCTCTCCTTAATTACGACATAGGTGGGAGCGAACCCGCCCTCGACGTCCACGCCCAGGCGGCTTTTAGGCAGGTCCTTCACGTGGCCCATTGAAGACAGAACCTGGAATCCCTTACCCAGTATCTTCTGTATCGTCTTGGCCTTGGCGGGCGACTCGACGACGACAAGCGACTTGGCCATCCTTCCTCCAAAACCGAAATTGCGGGCAATGCCCTAGGTAGCGGACATTTTTTTATAATAGTCCCCCGCCCTTCTTTCAAGCAATTTCCTGAACTCCATTTCAAGGAGGCAGGGCAGAAGCTCGGAAGCCGGGATGTCGAGAGCCTCGGCGATCTCGCCTGCGTGGCGCGGCCTCGAAAGGAAATCCAGGATCCGCCTTTCCCTGCCGTCCTCCTGCGGACGGCGGCGCGCCCACCCCAGCGCAGCGGCGACGTCCCCCGCGCAGGTCACGGGTTCCGCCCCTTCCCGGATCAGCCGGTTGCTGCCGGCCGTATGGGGGAACAGGGGATTTCCGGGCACGGCCATGACCTCCCTGCCCTGGTCCAGTGCAAGCCCGGCGGTTATAAGGGCTCCGCTGCGGGATGGAGCCTCCACCACCACCACCCCCCGGGAGATCCCGCTTATTATGCGGTTCCTGGCGGGGAAATGCCGCGGGAGGGGAGGAGTCCCCGGGGGATACTCGGATAACAGCGCCCCCTGTTCCAGAATTCGCTCCCTCAAACGGCCCGCCTCCGGGGGATAGACGACATCCGCGCCGCACCCGAGCACCGCAACGGTTTTTCCGCCCCCCCGCAGGGCGCCTTCGTGGGCGGCCGAGTCGATCCCGCGTGCCATTCCGCTTACCACGGTCCAGCCCTCGGCCGCCAGGTCGCGCGCAAGCTCGCCGGCGAACTGCCTTCCGTGCTGGGTTGGAGCCCGGCTTCCGACAAGCGCGACGGAATCCTCCAGCGGGACGTCATTCCCTGCAATATAGAGCACCAGCGGGGCGTCCGGGACGTGGCGCAGCGCATCAGGGTAGTCTTCGGAACCGAGCGGGACCACGCGAATGCCGGCCTTCGAGCAGGCATCCCTGATGCCCATGGCCCGGTCGGCGGCATCGCCCGACGTCAGCGCTTCGACGGCTTTCCGGATTATTCCCTGCCCGTCCCCTCGATGCACGCCCGGAAGAGGCGGAGTGCGATGCGCAATTAACAGTCGCCGAAGATGGCGGGCTGTAAATCCCTCCACCTGGCTCAGGCGCAGAAGCATGTCGACAGGTAACGGTTCTTTCGTCATTCGGACCGCAGCCGGGAAAGTCTCCTTCAAGGCTTGGGTCCGATCAAAACCCGTGCCGGGGATATCTCGTCCCCGCCTCCCCTTTTACTGCATGCCCCCTGCCGCCCCCCTGACCGCGGTCACTCCCGCGGGAAACGACTGCGTGCTTTTTTCGACATAGGCCGTCGAGAATTCCTGCGAAACGCGGACTACTACCGCCTGGCCGACTTCGACGCTTATTCCCGGCTCCCTGGCGGAAAGTGCCGACGGCGTCCCGCCGCCTTCGATCAGCCGGAAAACATTGCCCACCACGATCCCCG
The DNA here is from genome assembly GCA_036555205.1 of Candidatus Deferrimicrobiaceae bacterium. Lineage (GTDB taxonomy): Bacteria > Desulfobacterota > Deferrimicrobia > Deferrimicrobiales > Deferrimicrobiaceae > FEB-35. Next base: position 6,253 of record DATBLU010000251.1, on the reverse strand, counting down.
CGCCGGAACCCGCGTCCAGATAGACGAATGTCCCGGCGGCAAGCTCCTCGTTCTCCCACTGGCCGGAGATGACGTAGGCCTTGAGCCCCGCGGCTCCGGGCGAAATGGAAACCGGAACGTATGAAGGGATCTCCTCGCTCAGCTGGTCTTCCCTGCTCAAGTCCTCGAAAGATTTCCTGACCACTCCGACCGCCTCGCCGCCCTCCTTCCCCTTCACCTGCACCAGGCCGACAAGGTACCTGGCGTAGCCGGTGACGGACCTGCCGCTTCGGGCATCGATCGGCCCCCGGACGCGATATACCCCCAGGAGCTGCCCGGCGGGGATCTCCTTGGCCACTTCGAGGAAAACCCTGTCTCCCTCGGAGAACGCCACCTTGGGCTCCTCGGCAGCGCGGATGCGACCGATACCCTTGGGCGCCTCTTTAAGAAACTCGCCCGCCCGTACGAATTCCGACGGCGTGATGTCCAGAATCCGCACCATAGGGGCGGCTTCCGGCTCCTTCGCCGCCGACGGCGCAGGCGGGGCCTCCGCTTCCGCCGTCACCTCCGCCTCTTCCTCCATGGCTTCCTCGGCTGGAAACTCGTACTCCTTCGGCGGCGGCGCGAAGATGACGACGCTGATTCCAGGATAGATATAGTGCGGATTGGTGAGGAACCGGTTCTTTTCCCAGAGGTCCGGCCATTTCCAGGGAGTGCCGAGGTATTTTGCGGAGAGGTCCCAAAGGGTATCCCCTTCAGCGACGGTGTGAACGAGGCCTTCCGGGTAGGATGCCGGCCCTTCGGGGGAGCCTGCCTGGGCGAATGCCCCGACGGGATTGGCAAGGAACACGACAAGAATCGCCAAGACCGAGAGAACCGCTGCCCGTCCTTTCATCTTGAACACCTCGCATCCGCCCCGGCGATGGGGGGTTTAATTATATCTAATTTATGCTAAATATCGCTCATTATGAAGAAAACTACAGTTCATTTTAAGCGAAGTCAAGGTCATTCTGCGCCGTCCGCCCCTCCTTCCCATTTGAGATGCAGGAAAACCTCCCTGTTCCCGCTTGGGCCCTTCACGCGGCTCTCGGACTGCCCCATTACCGAAAACCCGAGTCCCGCGGCGAAATCCGCCACGGCCCGCACCGCCTCCTGACGCTTGGCCTCGTCCCTGACTACCCCCCCCTTGCCTACCGACGCCCTCCCCGCCTCGAACTGGGGCTTGACCAGCGCGAGCACCACCGCCGAAGGCTTGAGGAATTCGCGAACAGGCGGAAGGATGTGGCGTAGCGAGATGAAAGATACGTCGACCGTTGCCAGCTCGACCTTTTCGGGCAGCAGTTCCGCGGTCGCGTATCGGAAATTCACCTTCTCCAGGACGACGACCCGCGGATCCTTCCGCAGCCGGTCGTCGATCAGTTTCTCCCCCACGTCGACTGCGTATACCCTCGCCGCTCCACGCCGGAGAAGACAGTCGGTGAACCCTCCCGTCGACGCGCCGACGTCCAGCGCGGTTTTCCCGCCGCAGGATATTCCGAAATCGTCCAGCGCCCCGTCGAGCTTCATTCCGCCGCGGGAGGCAAACGGACGGGGGGCGGGCGACAGGGAGACCTCCTGGTCCGTCCTGACCGGCGCGCCGCACCGCGTGACGACGGCGCCGTCGAGAAGCACCCGCCCGGAAAGGATCAGACCCTGGGCCTTCGCGCGCGTTTCGGCCAGGCCGCGCGCGACCAGCGCGGCGTCCAGGCGGTTCCGGGGAGCCTTCTTCGGGGAAAGGTCAGACAATCCTTTCGAGCCTGGACCGGATGCCGTTGAACAACGACGGCAGGAACGTCTTTGCATGGCCGAACATCCGCAGCGTCTCGGCGACGATCGCCTCGGAACTCAACCCGTGCCTCTCGCGCAGCTCGTCCTGTGAGCCGTGCTCGACGAACGTGTCGCGGACGCCCATCCGGCGGAAATGCTGCGGGTGCTCGCCGTGCTCTTCGAACAGCTCCAGAACGGCGCTTCCGAATCCGCCCGCCAGCACGTTCTCTTCGACCGTAAGGACGCGCCCTGCCCGGTGCGCCAGCGGCAGGATGAGCCCCGCGTCGAGGGGCTTGACGAATCTCGCGTTCACGACCGCGGCGGATATCCCCCTCCTGCGCAGCTCCTCCGCTGCAAGCAGCGAAGGCGCTACGGTCGCCCCCACCGCCAGGATCAGAATGTCCTTCCCCTCGAGAAGGAGTTCCCCCTTCCCCCATTCGATCGGCTCCGCCGTGCCCTGCCCCACCGTTCCCGTACCGCGCCCCCTTGGATACCTTATCGCGGCAGGCCGTCCCGCCGCGACGGCGGCGCGCAGCATCGCGGGGAGCTCGGCTTCGCACGCCGGTGCCATGACCGACAGGTTGGGGATGTGCCGCAGGAACGAAAGGTCGAACAGACCCTGGTGGGTCGCCCCGTCCGCGCCCACGATCCCGCCTCGGTCCACGGCGAAGACGACGGGCAGGCCCTGGAGGCAGACGTCATGGATGATCTGGTCGTAGGCGCGCTGGAGGAACGTGGAATAGATGGTGACCACCGGGATCTTCCCTTCGCGCGCCAGTCCCGCCGCGAACGTGACGGCGTGCCCCTCGGCGATCCCGACGTCGAAGAACCGGTCGGGGAATGCGTCCCGGAACTTCGAAAGACCGGTCCCGCTGCACATCGCGGCCGTAATGGCCACCACCTTGTGATTCTCCCGGCCTATCTCCACGATCGCATCGGCGAAAACGTCGGTAAAAGTCGGCGCCGACAATCCCCCATTCCCCTTCCCCGTCGATGGGTCGAAGGCGCCTACCCCGTGGAAATATTCCGGATTGGCCTCGGCCGGCGGATACCCCTTCCCCTTCGCGGTCACCACGTGTATCAGCAGCGGCCCCTCCAGGTTGGACAGGTTCTGGAAAGTGGCGAGGAGATCCTCGATGTGGTGGCCTGATATGGGGCCGACGTACGTGAAACCGAGCTCTTCGAAGAGCAGCCCGGGCACTATGAACCCCTTCGTCAACTCCTCGGCCTTCTTGCCGATCCGGGCCATGATATCGCCCCTCGGCATCGACTTGAGCAGGTTCTCGACGCGCTTCCGGAATGATGTGTAGAACTTTCCCGTCATGATCCGGTTCAAATACCCGGACAGCGCGCCGACGTTCTGCGAGATTGACCACTCGTTGTCGTTCAGGATCACGATCAGGTCGCGCTTCTGGTGCCCGGCCTGGTTCAATCCCTCGAGCGCAAGGCCCGATGAGAGCGAGCCGTCCCCGATAACCGCGATGACCTTGTGTTTCTCCTTCCTCATGTCGCGGGCGACGGCCATCCCAAGGGCGGCCGAGATAGAGGTCCCCGAGTGCCCGGTTCCGAACGAGTCGAACGGGCTCTCCGAGATGCGGGGAAATCCCGAGATCCCCCCGAATGTGCGCAAGGTCGGAAAGAGGTCCTGCCTGCCGGTGAGGATCTTGTGCGCATAGGACTGGTGACCGACGTCCCACACGATCCGGTCGCCCGGGCATGAGAACACGTAATGCAGCGCGATCGTAAGTTCCACGACGCCAAGGCTGGAAGCCAGGTGCCCGCCGGTTCTGGAAACGCCCTGCACGATCCGTTCGCGCAACTCCGCCGCGACCTGCGGGAGTTTCTCCCGCGGGACCTTTTTCAGGTCCTCGGGGGAATGGATGCCGGGAAGCAGTGGGGCGTTCTGCACTATGATCTCCTCGCCGCAACCATGCGGACTATGTCCCGAAGCGCTTCGGCTTCGGTCCCGAACGCGGAAACGGCCGACAGCGCCTCGCGGGCCAGGGCATCGGCGCGGGCAATAGCGGCCTCCATCCCGAACGAGCCGGGATAGGTCAGCTTTCCGCGCGCCTTGTCTTTTGCAACGCCCTTGCCCATCTCCTCGAAGCTGCCGGTCTCGTCCAGGATGTCGTCGGTCACCTGAAACAGCAGGCCCAGAGCGCGGCCGTACCGCGCAAGGTCCTCAACCTGCGCACCGGTCCCTAAGCCCAGTATGCCTCCCATGCGCGCGGACGCTGACAGGAGGGCGGATGTCTTCCGGAGGTCTATCTCCTCCTTATCGGCCGCTCCTCCCCGCGAGCCTTCGGCCGACAGGTCGAGCTGCTGCCCTCCCACCATTCCCTCCGCCCCCGCGGCGCGCGCCAGGACGGCGACCGCCGCGAGCGCCCTGCGTGGATCCTTCTCCGCCAGCGGCGCCTCGCCCATCACCCTGAACGCCTCCGTGAGAAGCGCGTCGCCGGCAAGGATCGCCGTAGCTTCGCCGAACGCCTTGTGGCTGGAGGGCTTTCCCCTGCGATAATCGTCGTCGTCCATCGCGGGCAGGTCGTCGTGGATCAACGAATACGTGTGGATATATTCAACGGCGCAGGCGAACGGAAGAAGATCCTCCTCGTCCCCCCCGACGGCGCCTCCCGCCGAGAGCAGCACAACCGGCCGTATGCGCTTGCCGCCTGCGGTCAGCGAGTATTCCATCGCTTCCCGCAGCGCCGCGGGCATCCCGCAGGCGTCCTTGTCCAGGTACCGCAGGAGATTGTCCTCCACCGCTTTCCGGCGGCGGCGGATCGCTTCCGATGAGGGGAAGGACACTTCACTCCTCTTTGCCGAGAATGGAGTTTTCATCCTCGGTCTCCTGGATCACGCCCCCCGGCTTGCGAAGGAGAACCTCTATCTTCCTGTCCGCCTCGTCCAGCCGCTTCTGGCAGACGGCCGAAAGACGCATCCCCTCCTCGAACAGGCGGATCGATTCCTCAAGCTTCGTCTCGCCGGATTCCAGTTTGGCGACGATCGCCTCGAGCGCTTTTAGCGCCTCCTCGAAAGAAGGATCCTTGCCTTTTACCAACATCTCCTCCGAACTTCCACCCGAGGCGGATTGTCCGATAATCGTCAGCGGGCCGTCCGCTTCGATAACAACCGGATTCAGCGGCGGACCGTACGGTAAATGTCAGCGGGCCGTCCGCTGCAATCCGGGCCTTTAATTATATAACCCCCTTCCATGCAGGGGTCAACGGAATGACGGTCCAAAAAGCAGGGATGGATCGATCCGGCCGCCGGCCGCACGGACGCCGAAGTGCAGGTGGGGACCTGTGGCGCGCCCGCTCGAACCCACCGCGCCGATCAATTCCCCCTTTTCCACTCGCCGCCCCTCCTCAACGGCGGCTTCCCGGAGATGATAGTAGACGCTGAACAATCCTCCTCCGTGGTCAAGCACGACGGACCTCCCGCCGAAGAACCGCTCGCCGGAGAACGCGACGCTGCCTGCCGCAATCGCCCTGACAGGCGTGCCCTCCGGAAGGCGTATGTCCACGCCCGCGTGGGGACTGCGCGGCTCCCCGTTTATGATCCTGCGGGAGCCGAAACCCACGGGCAGGTAGTCCTCGACCGGCGGCAGGAACGGTAGATCCCATGCGTCCGCAGAGACGGCGGCGAATCGGGCCTCCAGGTCTTCCGCCTCGATGCGGATCCTTTCGAGGGTGGCTTTGTCAAACTCCGCCATGCCTTTCGGCAGCGTGAGCTCCTGGACCGGGAACGCCTTTTCCCGGACCGCCAGCTCCATGTCGAGGCGCGCCGCGGCTCCGCTGCTGTCCGCGACTATGGATAGCGCGGCGATCCCGGGCGGCTCCATCAGGTCGACGCCGATCAGCGCATGGAATCGTCCTGCCCCCGCCTTCTTCAAGGGGAACGTTCGTCCCTTCCAGACCAGCACGATGTTGTCGGGCGGGGGAAAGACCGCAACATCCACGAGAACCGGGTCCCCCTGGAAAGGAGAGCTGCTGGAGACCGAAACCGAGATCGTAGCTCCAGACGAGGCGGCATTCCCTTCCGCGGAAGGGGAAATCGCCTGCGCAAGGCATTCGCCGTGGATGAAAAACAGAAGTGCCGGCAGGATGGCCAGAGCCGCGGGAACGGCTTTTCTCAAATTTCGTCTCCTTCCACCACCGCGCCGAACGCGCCGTCGGAGACCCTGACGTCCAGGGCTTCGCCCGGCGTTGCCTCGGAGACCGTCCGCACCGCGATCCCAGTTGCCCTGATCGTCGCTATGGCGTATCCCCTGGACAGGACGGCCGTAGGGTCAAGGGCGGCAAGCTTGCCGCGGCGGACGTCGAGCCTCGCCCGGCAGCCCTGCCGCCCGGCATCCATCCTCCGCGTCGCGCGCTCCAGCAGAAGCGCGACATTCCCGCGCTTCCCGGAAACCCATGCGGAGGGCGAGCGAAGGCGCAGAGCGGTATCCAGTTCCGAAACCCGCACGCGC
>DATBLU010000079.1:0-4213 GCA_036555205.1 Candidatus Deferrimicrobiaceae bacterium | reverse complement strand
AACCGCCGGGGCGCAGACGATCAGCGTGTCCTGGATCTTGATCAGGTCGTCGAACAGGTGTTCCGGCGCGACGAGGAATCCGATCCGCCAGCTCGCCATCCCGTACGCCTTGGAGAGGCTGTACAGCGATATGGTGTGGTCATCGCCTCCCAGGGAGCCCGGGGAGAAGTGCACGGCGCCGTCGTACGTGAAGTATTCGTACGCCTCGTCGCTGATGTGATAGATCCCCCGCCTGGCGCACAGTCCGTTGATCACGGAAAGCGTTTCCCTGCCGTAGACAACCCCCGCGGGGTTGTTAGGCGACACGGTGACGATCGCGCGGGTCCGGGACGTGACGGCGGCCTCGATGGCGTCGACGCGCGGATGATAATTCCCGTCCGTCGGAACGCAGACCGGCCGGCAGCTTGCCAGGGTTATCGCCATCTCGTGGTTGAAGTAGTAGGGCGCAAGCAGTATCACCTCGTCGCCGGGATCGCAGATCGCCAGGACGGCGTTGAAGAACGCCTGGTTCGCACCTGCGGTTACCAGGATTCTCCGCTCGAAGGGGGCGTCGATCCCGTTCTCCGCGCGCAGCTTCTCCTCGAACGCCTTCCGAAGCTCCGGGAGCCCCGCGTCCGGCTTGTACACATGGCTTCCGGGATCCGAGGGGAAGCGCTCCAGAATCGCCGTCGCGCCCGGCGGAGGGCCGTAGTACGCCACGCCCTGGCCCAGAGAAACGGCCCCGGGCGTCTCCGCCAGCCATCCGGCCACCGTCGGGATTATCGGGAGCTGAACGCCGTTGGCCCTGCGCGACGAGGTCGTGTATCCGCCCATTCCGTGTCACCGCCCTCCCGAATCCCTGCTGTCGATTAACCGCCGTTCGAACTCCATGGTTTCGAGGTCCCCGACGACTACGGTGAGACCTCCGGACGATTGCCCCGGCTGGATGCAGACGGTGCGGCCGACTTTCGCCTGCCAGACGCCGCTTTCCTCCGGGGATTCGTGTATATGCCCATGAAGGGAAAGGAGCGGCTGGCGCGCTTCGATGAACCGGAGCGTCGCGGCGGACCCTACTGCGGCCCCCCCTCGGCAGACGTCGAGACCCAGGCCTGACGGCGGGCCGTGGATGACGTAGACGGCGCTTGCCGGATCCCGCGGCTCCGGCAGAAGGTCCAGTTCCTCCTCGATGGTGGGGAGGGTCCTGGCGTAGGCAGGCCAGTCGGGAATCTCCTTCCATCCGCCGGGAAGGGAAAGGATCCCGCCGCCGAACTGCGGGGGAAAGGCGAAATCGCCGGAGTCCATCCGGGCGCGGTCCTTCAGGCGGAAAGGGAAATCCGTCACGAGGTTCATCCCGATGAAATCGTTCGGACCGATGGAGACCCGCCTGCCGGCGAGGTTCTCGACCAGCGGGTATTTCCCGCAAGCGGCGTCGAACAGGGGATCGTGCGCGCGGAGGTCGTCGTTCGCCAACAACCCCATGTGACGGATCCCCGCTTCCTGGTAACGGGCGAAGTGAGGTTCAAGGAATTCACGGACGAACCGGGCCTGTTCCTCGTGCATCTTCGCGTGGGGAAACATGTCCCCGCCGTTGACGACGAGGGTCGCGCCTGTCTCTTTCGCCAGGGCGAGCGTCCGCTCGTACTTCCATATGCTCCCGTGCAGGTCCGTAACGAAAAGGAAGGTCGCCATGGGAAGGATTATAACCGGGGGGGAGAGCGCTCGATGTCGATTATGGTGACTTCGGGCGGGGACATGAAGCGCATCGGCGGGCCCCAGGTCCCGGTCCCGCGGCTGGTATAGAGGGCGGCGCCGTTTTTCGATTCGTACAAGCCGGAGATGAGAGGGTACCAGATGCGGACCAGGAGCCGGAATGGGAATATCTGCCCGTTGTGGGTGTGCCCGGAAAGCTGAAGGTCGGCCGCCTTCCGCGCGGCGGGGGACATGAAGGGGCGGTGCTTGAGGAGAATCGTGTATACGGGGGATGGCACGTTTCCCAGCAGCTCTTCTTCCGATCTGCCCGGGGCCGGCCCGAACGCAAGTCCCGCCGGATCGTCGACCCCGGCAAGACGCACCACGTTCCCGGCCGTAACCGCCTCTCCGCGCAGGACCTTGAAGCCCGCCCGGCGCGTGAAATCGATCGACTGTCCGATCCCCGCGTAGAATTCGTGGTTGCCCGTCACGGCGAATTTGCCGAGCGGAGGGCGGATCTCCCGGAAGATTTCCGAAAGCCCTTCGAGATGGTTGATCCGGCCGTCGACAAGGTCGCCCGTGGCGACGAAAAGATCCGGTTCGGCTTTACGGACAAGCTCCGCGATCAGGGCGGCTTTCCGGTGGCGGACCATCAGCCCGAGGTGAACGTCGGATATCTGCGCGATGCGGATTCGCGGTGTGGAGGCAGGCAGCTTGTCCGTAAGGATCCTTACGTGATCCGTCCGGATGCGGGAGGCTTCGAAAAGGGAATATACGCAAAGCGCGGCGGACAGCCCTGCGAGGGCGAGGAATGCCGGCCTGCCGTACGCGACGATCGCGCCAGGCCCTCTCCCCGATACCGCGGCCGCGCACCGGGCGGCGAGGTTCAAGGCGTCCAGCGCCAGGTTGGTCCAGGTGAAGAAGAAGAGAAACCCCATCCAAATGTATGCGATCCATGAGGCGGCCCGCGAGGGTTCTTCCATTCCCCGCTCGGAGAGGTAATACACGATCAGGGGACCGCAGAGGAGGGCCGCGAGCGGGGGGACCAGGACAAGCGTCGTCTTCCACCCGAACCCCAATGCGGTTTGCGCCTTGTACAGGGCGTAGGCGTGCGTCCCGCCGTAGATCAGGAAGAATGAAAGAAGGAACAGGGACAAGCGAAAGCCTCCGCCGCCGGCCGTATTATGAGATAATCACACTACTATTTTGCCACCGGAGGAGCGGGATGCCGACCTACGAATACATGTGCGGCAAATGCGGAGAGTTCGAAAAGATCCAGAAGGTGAGCGACCCGCCGCTCTCGAAATGCCCAACTTGCGGAGGAAAGGTGAAGCGCCAGATCGGTGGAACCGGCGGTTTCGTGCTCAAGGGGAGCAACTGGCCCTCCAAGATGGCCTGCTCCGGCGACAGCGCGAAAAAGAAAGCGGACCGATTCATGAAGCAGACCGTAGGCGAAGTCGCCGAGGACATCGCGAAGCACTCGAAACCGCCTCACTGATCCCCTCCAGGGCCCGGCCTACCGCTTGACGACGTCGCGAATCGCGAGGAGCGCCCGGGCGACCTCCTTCTTCCCTATGCCCAGGTGAGTGACGGCCCGCAGGAGCGGGAACCCCCGGTCGTCCAGGAGCACCCCGCGCTCCCGCATCCGTTCCCTGAATGCGGGAAGTTCCGTCGATGTCGACATCCAGCGGAAAAGGACTATGTTGGTTTCCACCGGCCCGTTGATGACCTCCATCCCGGGGATGTCCTCGATCCCGTCGGCGAGCATGCGCGCGGTCTCGTGGTCCTCCGCCAGCCGTTCGACGTGGTGCTTGAGCGCATAGAGCCCTCCCGCCGCTACGATCCCCGCCTGGCGCATTCCGCCGCCGATCCGCAAGGCTACGTTGCGCGCCTCTCCGACGAAGTCCCTCGATCCTGCAAGCACCGATCCGACAGGCGCTCCCAGTCCCTTGGACAGGCAGAACATGAGGGAGTTGGAGACCTTCCCGTACGAGGAAAGCGACACGCCCGAGGCCACGGAGGCGTTGAAGATTCGCGAGCCGTCCATGTGGAAAGGGATGGAGGCCTTGCCGCATGCCGAGCGAATGCGTTTCAGCGCCGCCAGGGGGAAGACCGTCCCGCCGCCGGCGTTGTGGGTGTTTTCCGCGGCCACCAGGCGGACCTTGGACTCGGTCCGCACCGGGGCCGCAGCAATGGCGTCCGCGACGTCCTCGGCCGAGAAAATGCCGCCCGACCCGTCGATGCCGATGATGGCGACGGAAGCCATGTGGGAGACGGCGGGACTTTCGCGTCCCGCGATGTGGGAGGCGGAGGACGCCACTATCACGTCGCCGGGCCGCGTCCACGCGGACACCGCGCACAGGTTCGCCATAGTGCCGGAGGGGAAGAACATGGCGGCTTCCTTGCCGAAGAGGGAGGCGGAATGCTCCTCGAGCGCGCGCACCGAGGGGTCCTCCCCGCGCCGGGAATCGCCGACCTTCGCGCGCGCCATCGCCTTTCTCATCCCGGGCGTGGGGAGGGTGACGGTGTCGGAACGCAGGTCTAC
>DATBLU010000210.1:0-1895 GCA_036555205.1 Candidatus Deferrimicrobiaceae bacterium | reverse complement strand
GCCGGGTACCGCCATTACGAGATCTCGAACTTCGCGCGCCCCGGCGAGGAATGCCGGCACAACATCAAATACTGGAAGCGTGAGGAATACGCGGGTTTCGGTCCGTCCGCCCACGGCCTGCTGTTCCCGCAAGGCGAGGGTCCGCTGGGCGTGCGCACGGCAAACCCGGCGTCGCTCCCGGATTACCGCCGGCGCATCGAAAAGGGATCCCTGCCCTGGGAGAACGTGCACGCCTGCAGCCTTGATGACGCATGGAAGGAATCGCTCATAGCCGGGCTGCGCATGCTGGAGGGGATCGACATTGCGGAGATCGGGAAACGGATCGGCCCCCCGCCCGAATCGGTGCGGAGGGCCGTCGAGTCGCTGCTGCGCGCAGGAAAGCTCCGGGAGGACGGTTCCCGCCTCCGCCTTCAGGCCGGCGCGCTTTTCATATCGAACGAGGCGCTGCAGGCGCTCGCCTGAAAGCTAATCGTCGTGGCCTCGTCCGCGCTTCTTGTGGTCCTTCCGCACCGCCTTGCGTTCCCGTTTCTCTTCCTTCCAATCCTTCCACTCGCCGGCGCGTTTCCGGCGATCGTACTCCCGGCGCTCCCAATGCTTCTTCAGATGGCCGTACGGAACGCGATGCTCGTGGACGTAGACGTTCCGATAGTCTCTCGGAAGGCGGACGACTTCCACCGGCACATGGCGGGGGCCGACTGACACCCAGGGGCCGTTGTAGGAGTTCGCGCGGAACCACCGCCCCTCGTGCCTCGTCCACCAGCGGCCCCGGTAGAAAAACAGATCCGCCCTTGCCGCAGGGGCGAAATAGACCATCGTGCGCGGGACGACGATCAGCTCGGGCTGCTCCTCGACGATCACCGCCGGGGGGCCGATGTTTATATTGACGCTCACCTCCGAAAACGCGGGAACAGCAGCGCATGAAAGAATTGCCGCCGCGCAGGCCGCCAGCACATACCGTACCGTTCCACCACGTATCCTCATCCGTTCCTCCCTAGGCGGCAGGAAGCCGCAACAAATGTCATTGTAATCGACGGGTAAATCTCTCTCAAGACGGCAGCTTTCCTTAATGGACGGGAGCCGGCGGATAATATTCAATGCTCCCCGGGCTACTCTTCGTCGATAACGGACTCGCCGGGGTTGTATGGGCGATCCCGCTCGAAGGGATTCGGGATGTCCGACCATTCCTCCATGGGAGCGTTGGCGTAGAACTCGAGGATGTAGCCGTCCGGGTCGGTTATGTAGAAACTTCGGGATACAACGTGGTCCACTGCGCCCAGGATCTGCGCCTTGCCCTTGAGCAAAGCGAAAAACCCGCGGAGGGCCGCTTCGCTTTCCATTGCGAACGCGAGGTGGACGACGCCCAGGTTGCCTGCGCCGGGCATGAGGGCGCGCGGGCCGGACTCGTAGAGCGCGAGGTCGTGGTGCTGCCTCCCCAGCGAGAGGAAGCACATCCCCGTCCTCCGCCCGGCGACCCGGAAGCCTATCACCTCGGTATAGAAGCGCTCGGATCGCGCGAGGTCGCGAACCTTTAGCACGGCATGTCCCCAGCCTATCGGACGGATGGTTTCCGGCGAACTTGCTACAGGCACTTCGCCTCCTTATAATCGACGTTGGATCGATTTAGATTCCCTTATCCGTTATGCGGATGCAGCATTGCCGGGAAACTTATGTCGCTCCTGTCCCCGAATCATATATATAATATAAGGTCATGCGTTACATACTTGTAAAGTCCGAGAACGGCGGCGCGCAGCGGCGATTCTCTCCGGGGATACGCCTCAAGCTGATCGCGTTCCTGCTGCCGCTCGTCTTTTTCCTCGTCGTGTCGGTGGCCGTCGCCGTCACGAAGATCACGGACGCGGAGATCCGCCAGGATCTCCTGGAACGGGGAATCGCCG
>DATBLU010000074.1:0-3208 GCA_036555205.1 Candidatus Deferrimicrobiaceae bacterium | reverse complement strand
TGTCCATCGGAACGAGCGACGAGTCGGTCGGGCTCGTCGGGAGGATGATCCGGATCCCGAGGGTGGTCGTGCTCGTCGCCTACGACAGGGTCCCGAAGCGCACGGTGCGCTTCAGCCGGCACAACATATTCGTCAGGGACCGGAACACGTGTCAGTACTGCGGTAAGACCCACCCCCGCAGCGATCTGAACCTGGACCACGTGATCCCCAGGTCGCGGGGGGGGAACGCCACGTGGGAGAACATAGTGTGCAGCTGCCTCCCCTGCAACAAGCGCAAGGGCGGGATGCTGCCCGAGGAAGTGGGGATGCGCACGATCGTTCGCCCGGCGCGCCCCAGGTGGACGCCCGAATACGCCTTCTCCCTCAGGGCGCCGGTCCACAGGGAATGGCTGCCGTTCCTGAACGTCGTAGACTTCACTTACTGGAACCTAGAACTCGAAAGGTGACCCGGCCGCGCAAAGACGGAAGGCGGGGCTTCCTGGATTCACTCCTGTTCATCGTCGGGCACCCCCTGTCGCATTCGCTCAGTCCGGCGATGCACAACGGCGTCATCGCCCGGCTGGGCCTTCCCCTGAAATATATCGGCGTCGATCTGCAGCCCGGGTCCCTTGCGGATTTTTTCCGGGTGGTCCGCTCGGGGAACTTCCTCGGGGGGAACGTGACGATCCCGTTCAAGGAAGAGGCCGCCGCCCTGGCCGACGAGAGGTCGGAATCGGTTTCCGCATGCGGGGCCGCGAACGTCATCGTCGCGAGGGACGGGCGGCTTATCGCCGACAACACCGACGGGCGGGGCTTCCTGGACGCGCTGAAAGGGGAGGGATGGGGGCGCAGCTTCCCGCGGGCCGTTATACTCGGCGCCGGAGGCTCGGCCAGGGGGATTGCATATGAGCTTTGCCGCAGCGGCACCCGCAGGCTTGCCATCCTGAACCGACACCCGTCGCGCGCAGAGGAAATCGTCCGCGTTCTCTCCCCGCGGTTCCCCGGGGCGTCGATCTCGGCGGGAGAGCTTAACCCCGCGGGAATGAAGAAGGAATTCCCCGGAACGGACCTTATAGTGCAGTGCACCTCCCTTGGCCTGTCGGGGGAGTGGAAAAATTTTCCCATTGCGGATATAACGAAATCCTCCTGTTTTGCCGATATAGTTTACCGGAAAGGAGGAACCCTGCTCGTCCGCCGGTTGAAAAAGAGGGGTATACGGGCCACAGACGGCCTCGGGATGCTGGCGCACCAGGCGGCCAGGAGCTTCCTCCTGTGGACGGGCAAAAGGGTCCCTGCGGAAAATTTTATTTCGTTTGCCAGAAAACAGTTGCGGTATGATAATTAATTTTATGCTAAATATAGTCTAATTTATACTCTATTTGGTGACTATTCGATGTCCGTGATGGCAACCAAAATCGGCGAGATGCTCCTCAAGGGAAACATCATCACCCCGGAGCAGCTCAGAAGCGCCCTGGATACCCAGAAGAAGACCAAGGAGCGGATCGGGTCGGTCCTGGTCAAGTCCGGCTTCATCAAGGAGCAGGAGCTCCTGGCTTTCCTCGGGCGCCAGTTCAACGTCCCCGTCGTCGACCTGTCCAAGTACGAGATAAACGCCGAAGTCGTCCGCCTTCTGCCCGAGGAGATGGTCCAGAAGAACCTCGCGCTTCCCATCAACCGCGTCGGAGCGAAGCTGATCGTGGCAGTCGCCGATCCGTCGAACATGGCGATCATCGACGCCATCGGGTTCAAGACCGGCTATGCGGTGGAGCTGGTGCTTGCGTCGGAGAAGGACATAACCACGGCCATAAACAAGTACTTCGACCAGTCGATGGATTTCAAGGACATCATCTCCGAGCTGGACGAAGACCTGGAGGTCGTGCGTGAAGAGGATTTCGAGGCCACCGACCAGGAGAGCAGGGTCGACGACGCCCCGGTGGTCAAGCTCGCCAACTTCGTGCTCACCGACGCCATAAAGCGCCGCGCCTCGGACATCCACATCGAGCCGTACGAGAAGGAATTTCGCGTCCGCTACCGCGTGGACGGCGTGCTCTACGAGGTCATGCGCCCGCCGCTGAAGCTGCGCAACGCCCTGTCGTCCCGGCTGAAGATCATGTCGAGCCTCGACATCGCGGAACGGAGGCTCCCGCAGGACGGCAGGATCAAGCTTAAAGTCGGGAAGGGCAGGGAGATGGACTTCCGCGTCTCGGTCCTTCCCACCATCTACGGCGAGAAGATAGTCCTGCGCCTCCTGGACAAGGCGAGCCTGCAGCTCGACATGACAAAGCTGGGGTTCGAGGTCGAGTCGCTCAAGGATTTCCAGGAGGCCATACACCGTCCCTTCGGGATGATCCTGGTGACCGGACCGACCGGCTCGGGCAAGACCACGACCCTCTACTCGGCGCTCGCCGACCTGAACAAAACGACGGACAACATCTCGACCGCGGAGGACCCGGTGGAGTACAACTTCGCCGGGATCAACCAGGTGCAGATAAAGGAGGAGATCGGGCTGACGTTCGCGGCGGCGCTGCGCTCCTTCCTGCGCCAGGACCCCGACATAATAATGGTGGGGGAGATACGCGACTACGAGACGGCGGAAATCGGCGTGAAGGCGGCCCTCACCGGACACCTCGTCCTCTCGACGCTCCACACCAACGACGCGCCGAGCACCGTGACCCGCCTGTTGAACATGGGCATAGAGCCTTTCCTCGTGTCGTCGTCGCTTAACCTGATCCTGGCGCAGCGGCTGGCCCGCAGGATCTGCCAGAACTGCAAGGAGGAGTTGAAGATACCGCCGAAGGCGCTGATGGACGCGGGCATGAAGCCCGAACGGCTCAAGTTCGCGCATCCGTCCCGCGGCAAGGGGTGCGACGACTGCAACGGCACCGGGTTCCGCGGGCGCGTCGCGCTTTACGAGGTCATGCCCGTAAAGGAGGACCTCAAGGACCTGATCCTGCGGGGGGGGTCCGCGCTGGAAGTCAAGCGGGAGGCGATCCGGCTCGGGATGAAGACGCTCCGGCAGTCGGGGCTGTCCAAGATCGAGGAAGGGGTCACCACGCTGGAGGAAGTGCTCCGGGTGACCGCCCCCGATTAAGCGGGGAAGACCAAGGAGAAGACGCCTATGATTTCGATGCACGAGATGCTGAGCGTCATGTACGAGAAGGGCGCCTCCGACCTTCACATCACAACGGGCATCGCCCCCACTATTCGCGTGGACGGGCGGCTTGTCCCG
>DATBLU010000142.1:0-8984 GCA_036555205.1 Candidatus Deferrimicrobiaceae bacterium | reverse complement strand
TACATCCGATGGTATGGGTGCTGGCAAAGAGGGACTATCGCTCATGTCTCCCCCCTATCTGTCTTTCTGTCTGCCCAACGCTCGGGCTAAGCTGCGGGAACTGAACGAGAAAGAGGTTAGCCGCCAGCTTCAGCCGGTTGTTAGGCATCAACATATAATCCTTGAGGAAAATAAATATTGATCGTTTCCTTTACCTTGTCCAACCATTCAGAACGTTCATTTGGCGTGCTTGTGACAACAACCCTGAACATTTCCCGATAGAATTTTTTGACCCCACAAAGATCAAATATGCATTTTCTCCATATGAGTTCGAGTGGATCGCCAAATACTTCCTGCTCACGTTCGGCAGGTGTATTCGATGTGTTAAAGACAATAGCCACTTTCGCCTTTAATAATCCGATCGGGACTCCTTCGCCACCGTCTCCTTCCAAAAAGTTATACGCAACGCCAGGACGTAATACTCTATCGATCCAACCTTTCATTATGGCGGGAGGTTGCCCCCACCAATTTGGATGAACAATGATAATTCCCTCTGCGGACGCAACCTCTCGGCAATGGTCTTCGACTATTTTCGGTATAACGGCCGTGTCCGGGATTTCCGCGCTCAAAAGAATCGGCTCAAATTTTTCCGCGTACAAATCATGAAAGAGCACCGTATGCCCATTTCGTCTTAACTCATCCGTTGCCGTCCGCGCGATTGCATGATTGAAGCTCTGCGGATTCGGATGCGCGAGAATCACGGACACAATCATTTTTTTTAACCACCTATGGTTGTATGCCTAACGCTAGGCTTAAGCTGCGGGCCGAGCTCGCAGCGGCCTCACGGATCTTGAACAGGCGGCGCACCAACGAAGGCCCGTCAGCTTCAAGCCATTGTTAGGCCCTTGGCCTGAATGCCGTGGCCTCGATTGGTTTGGGGTTGATTCCGTAATCTGGTTTGGATTGATTCGATTAATGCCTGCGGAAAAACCGGCAAGCACGCGCCGTCGACCGCAGGGCGACCAACGTTTGCAGAACGTAGTCATGGTGGTCGGGCTATTCAAGCTTGCACGCCTCCGCTTGCCGCCAAAAATTGCTTTAATCTGGTTCTATGCCCTTATGCCTCGATGCTCTTCGGTTTTATCGCCCTATTGATCCATTTCCTTGAGGGTCTAACGTTGTGGATATCCGGCGCGCGAATGGAGGCGAAGCCGACTGAAGCGCGTCCGGTTGAGCCTCGTGTTCGGGCCGACCGTGTTAGATGTCGGGCCTGAGCTTACTCTTGCCTGACTATATCGACCGAGATCTCCACTGCTGGAATCGTTCCTCTGTTCTCAAGCCAGTGTGTGGTGTTCCTATCCTCGGGCCAGCCCACTCCCGGCCCATAGTCCGTAGAGACTCCATTTCGATGGTCAGTGATCGTTCCTTGCAGTATATAGACGGTGCCTGGTCTGTCTTTGTGGTCGTGAATCGGGCCGAAGACGCCTCCAGGCTCGAAGGTCACCATACGCATTCGAAGTTGGCGCCCTGCCATGCCCTCGATCTCAGGGCCAAGGTCAACCGTTGCAAGTAACTTCACCGTTACACCTTTCGTCTCAGGTGCCACCTGTTCGTTGCTCATCGTGCTCTCCCCTCTGTACTTCCAGGGCCTAACGCTACGGTTAAGCGGCGGGGCCTCGGCGAAAAACAAGGGGACCGTCCGCTTCAACCGATTGTTCGGCAATTGGCTTAGCGTGATCTGGAAGTTGCATGCGCTCATATGTCCGTGAATAGATCATGCTTTTTCTTGCCTTAGTGTGATTGCTGTTGGGTTCTATGCCTGATACCGTTTGGTTTCGCTTTAATGCCTTCCCTCCATATGTCTTTCCTGGTCTTCAGTGGCTACCCTTCATTCGAATCAGCCGAACAGCTGATTATACGGATGCAGGAATAATCGATATTGGCTTTTGCACGATAAGTTGTTATTGGCCGTTGCCGGATAGCACGGAGATTGCATCTCACCTCCTTAAAAGGAGGAGAAACCATGTCGGAAGAACGTTCCCGCAAGAATGATCTTACGCAAGCCGAGGCATATTTGCGTGCGCTCTCCCTTGCGTCGGTGCCCGAGGAAAAAAAGCAGTGGTATGTCAGGTGGGTGGAGCGATTTGTGGCGTTCCTCGGGGATAAAACGTTGGAATTTGCGGATCGCGAGGACGCAGAATATTTCATCTCCTCCCTCAGCAGGAGACCGGGAACCGAACCCTGGCAGATCCGCCAGGCTACCGATGCGGTAAGAATACTCCTCACCTCCGTGTTCGGCAAGCAATGGTTACCTAGGGGTTCCGACCCCTACGGAGACGGCAGCGAGCAAGCCTTGGATCTATTAAGGACCATCTGTCGTTCCCGCCACTATTCCCCGAGAACAGAGCGCGCTTACGCCCATTGGGTACAACGGTTCCTCGCCTTCTGCCGCGAACGTGGAATCGAATCTCCCGACACAGAGACCTGCCGAACATTCCTTGAGCGCCTCGTGCTTGTCGGCCGCGTCTCGGCTTCGACGCAGGCACAGGCGCTTAACGCGCTGGCATTCTACTTCAACCAGGTCGCGGGTACGGGTCTTGGCGACCTGGGAGATTTCGAAAAGTCCAAACGCGCCCGTCGCCTGCCGGTAGTTCTCACCCGGCAGGAGGTTATCCGCCTTCTCGATGCCATGGACGGGGAATACCGGCTCATGGCCGGCCTTATCTACGGAGGAGGATTGCGGCTCATGGAGGCCGTCCGCCTACGGATAAAGGACCTCGACGCGGACGTTTCCACGACTATGATATACACCCACGTGCTCAACCGCCCGGGTTTGACCGTGCGCAGCCCGGCGGATGGATGATTGCCGGCTCATCCTCACACAAGACGGGGCAAAGCATGCGTCAATCGGTGCCTCGGTATTCGACCGTCCACAGGAACAACCCGTGGGCGGGCGCGGTAGGGCCGGCCTTCGCCCGGTCCTTCAGCGCAAGCAGCTCCCGCATCCTCCCCGCGGGGGCCTTCCCCTTTCCGACCTCGACGAGCGTGCCTACGATGTTGCGGACCATGTGGCGAAGGAAGCCATTGCCGATGATGGCGATGCAGAAAAGGGCCGGGAGCGCCTCAGTGAGCTCCGCCCGGAACACGGTGCGCACGGTCGTCCTGGCGGTGCAGCCCTGGCCGCGGAAGGACGTGAAATCGTGCTCCCCCACGGCGTGGGCCAGCCCTTCCCGGATCGCGCCCAGGTCGAGGGGCTTTTCGATGTGCCAGGCGTACCGGGATAAAAAGGGGGAGGCGACCGGATCAAGGAAGAGGAAGTACCGGTACTCCTTCTCCTTCGCGTGGCGCCTGGCGTCGAACGAAAGGGGAACCTCAGCGGCCGACAGGATGCGGATGTCGGGGGGGAGCATCGCGTTCCCCCCGCGAAGGATCGTTTCCAGCGGCCGCAGGCCAAGGTCGGCGAAATCGGCAACCTGCTCGCGGGCGTGCACGCCCGCGTCGGTACGCCCGGCCGCCCGGAGCTTCACCGGCTCCTGCAATATCCGCGAGAGCGCTGCCTCCGTAACGGACTGGACCGTCGGCCCGTTCGGCTGCACCTGGAATCCCCGGTACGCGGTCCCGTCGTAGGCCAGCGTCAGCTTGACGCGCCGCATCCCCGGCGGGATCTTACGCGGGAACCAGGTGGTTCTTTACCAGCAGCTCCCCGATCTGGATGGCGTTCAGCGCCGCCCCCTTGCGGAGCTGGTCGCCGCACACCCAGAAATTGAGCGCGTTCTCCGCGCTGTCGTCCTCGCGGATCCGGCCGACGTAGCAGTCGTCCTTCCCCGCGCAGAACAGCGGCATCGGGTACACGTTCGCCGCCGGATCGTCCATCACCTGGCATCCCGGGAACTTCGCTATGAGCTCCCTCGCCTTCTCGCGGGTTATCTTCTTCTCGAACTGGGCGTTCACCGAGATCGAGTGGGCGGTGAGGACCGGCACGCGCACCGTGGTGCACGTGACGCGAAGGTCGGGGACCTCCATGATCTTGCGCCCTTCGTTCGTCATCTTCATCTCTTCCTTCGTGTAGCCGTTGTCCAGGAAGGCGTCGATGTGCGGGATTACGTTGAAGGCGATCTGGTGCTTGAACGCCGCCACCTCCATCTTCTCCCCTTTTGCGAAGGCTTTCGTCTGGGAAACGAGCTCCGCCATCGCCTTCGCCCCCGCCCCGGAAGTCGCCTGGTAGGAGGACGCCACCACCCTCTTGAGCTTTCCGTAGTCGTGCAGGGGCTTCAAGGGCATGATCGTTATGATCGTCGTGCAGTTCGGGTTGGCTATGATCCCCCGGTTGCGGAACTGCGCGACCGCGTGCGGGTTGATCTCCGGGACCACCAGAGGGATGTCCGGCTCCATCCTGAATGCGGACGAGTTGTCGATAACGACGGCCCCCGATTCCCATGCCGCCGGCGCGAACTCCTTGCTCCTGGAGGCGCCGGCCGAGAACAGGGCGATGTCGATCCCCTTGAATGCGCTCTTCTGGAGCAGCTCCACCGGGACCTGCTCGCCGCGGAACGCCAGGCGCTTGCCGACCGAGCGCTCGGACGCCAGCAGGCGGATGTTCTTCACGGGGAACTTGCGCTCCGCAAGGATCTGCAGCATCACATCACCCACGGCGCCGGTCGCCCCGGCCACCGCAACGTTGAAACTCTTGGCGCTCATATCGTCACCTCTCTTCTCGATGTTGTTCCAGAATGCGCATCGTTTCGCTCATGCCAGGCTTCGGATCGCCTCGCGGACCTTGCCGCCCATCTCGCTCGTCCCCACTCGCCGCACGCCCGGGCCTTCCCTGAAGATGTCCCCCGTCCGGCAGCCGTCCGCCAGCACCCGCTCCACGGCATCTTCAATAAGGGAGCCTTCAGCGGGCAGGTCGAACGAATACTTTAGCATCATGGCGATCGAAAGTATCGTCGCCAGGGGATTCGCCACCCCCTTCCCCGCGATGTCGGGAGCGCTCCCGTGGATCGGCTCGTAGAGCCCCACCTTCCCGCCGATCGAGGCCGAAGGCAGCATTCCGATCGACCCGGTTATCATCGAGGCCTCGTCGGTGAGGATGTCGCCGAAGAGGTTCGTCGTGACGATGACGTCGAACTGCTTCGGGTACCGCACCAGCTGCATGGCGCAGTTGTCCACCAGCATGTGGGAGAGCTCCACGTCCCGGTACTCGCGGCCGTGAACCTCGGTCACGATCCTGCGCCACAGCTCGGTCGCCTCCAGGACGTTCGACTTGTCGACGGAGGTCACCTTCCGGCCCCTCTTCCTGGCCAGGTCGAACGCCACGCGCGCGACGCGCTCGATCTCCGGGCGGGTGTACACCTCCGTGTTGATGCCCGTCTCCACTCCGTTCACCAGGCTGATCCCCCTGGGCTCCCCGAAGTAGATCCCGCCGGTCAGCTCACGCACCACCATCAGGTCGATCCCCTCCACGAGTTCGCGCCGAAGCGGAGAGGCGTCCAGGAGGGACGCGTGCACCTTGGCGGGACGAAGGTTCGCGAAGAGGCCCAGGTTCTTGCGCAGGCCCAGCAGCGCCCGCTCGGGCCGCACCTCGAACGGAAGCGCATCCCACTTCGGCCCCCCGACCGCTCCGAGGAGCACGGCGTCCGCCGCCGCCGCAAGCGCCAGCGCCTTCTCCGTCATGGGAACCCCGTGCACGTCGTACGAGGAGCCCCCGAGCAGCTCTTCCTCCGTCTCGAACCGCCGCCTGCCCGAAACCTCCTCGACCGTCCGCAGGACATCGAGGGCCTCACGCACGACCTCGGGTCCGATCCCGTCGCCCGGGAAGACGCATATCTTCGGCATCGGGGCTACTTCCCCTTCCTGCGGAACGCCATGTAGTTCAGAAGCCCCCCCGCCGCGACCAGCTCGCGCATGAACGGCGGGACCGGCGAGATGCCGTATTCCTTCTTCTTCGTTTCGTTGCGCAGGGCGCCGCGCTCCATGTCGAGCGCCAGGACGTCGCCGGCCTCAATCCCGTCGATCGCCTCCGGCGCCTCGAAGATCGGCAGCCCCATGTTGAAGGAGTTGCGGTAGAAGATCCTCGCGAAAGACCGCGCTATGACCGCCCTTGCGCCGGAGGCCTTTATTGCGATGGGCGCGTGCTCCCGCGACGAGCCGCAGCCGAAGTTCTTCCCGGCAACGATGAAGTCGCCCGGGGACACCTTCGCCGCGTAGCTGCGGTCGATGTCCTCCATGCAGTGCTTCGCCAGCTCCGCCGGGTCGCTCGTGTTGAGGTACCGCGCCGGGATGATCACGTCGGTGTCGACGTCGTCCCCGTACTTCCAGGCCTTCCCCTTGAACTCCATGCAATGCGCTCCGTTCGATTGATTACCGGCAAACCCCGTCGCCGCGCTCCGGTTCCTTCCCTGTATCCGCATGATTCCTCGCGGAGGGCTTCCTCGCAGGACGGTCCGGCGTAGCCGCCGCAGGAGGGGGGCGAAGTGAGGTAAAGCGCAGGCGCGCGGGTCCTCCGCGCGCCGAGCCACGAACGGAGTCCCCCTCCGAGGCGGCGAAGCCGGGACCGTGAGCCGGCGGAGCGCCTCCTGTGCAATAGTTCGGCATCACGGGAGCTCGTCGGGGCTCCCGATCCGGCCCAGCACCGCGGACGCCGCGGCGATGGCTGGATTGGCGAGGTACACCTCGCTCTCGGGGTGGCCCATCCTCCCTACGAAGTTGCGGTTCGTCGTGGCGATCGCCCGCTCCCCCCTGGCGAGTATTCCCATGTGGCCGCCGAGGCACGGGCCGCACGTGGGGGTGGAGAAGGCGGCCCCCGCAGTCACGAACACCTCCATCAGCCCCTCGCGCATCGCCTGCAGGTAGATTTCCTGGGTCGCGGGGAACACGAGCATCCGGACGCCGTCGTGGATCTTCCGCCCCCGCAAGACGCCTGCCGCGCTGCGCAGGTCCTCTATACGGCCGTTCGTACAGGACCCTACGACCACCTGGTCGATGGAGACGTTGCCTACGCCCGAAAGAGGTTTCGCGTTCTCCGGGAGGTGGGGGAACGCCACCTGCGGCTCGAGCGCGGAAAGGTCGACGTGAAGCTCCCCCGCGTACCGCGCGTCATCGTCGGCGACGACCGTCTCGTACTTCCGCTTCGCCCGCACGTCCGCGTAGGCGCGCGTCGCCCCGTCGAACGGGAATATGCCGTTCTTGGCCCCCGCCTCGATCGCCATGTTCGACATCGTGAAGCGCCACGCCATGGGAAGATAGGAAAGCCCTTCGCCCGCGTATTCCATCGCCTGGTAGAGCGCTCCGTCCACCCCTATCTTTCCTATTATGTAGAGGATGACGTCCTTCCCCTCCACCCATTTTCCCGGCCTGCCGGAAAGGACGATGCGCAGCGAGGCGGGGACCTTGAGCCAGACTTCCCCGGAGATCATCGCCGCCGCCAGGTCCGTGCTTCCGACGCCCGTCGAGAAGGCGCAAAGCGCCCCGTACGTGCAGGTGTGGCTGTCGGCGCCGATCACGAGATCCCCCGGCACGACGAGCCCTTCGTCCGGCAGAAGGACGTGCTCGATCCCCATCCGGCCGACCTCGAAGTAGTTGACGATCCCGTATTCGCGGGCGAAATCCCGCATCATCTTCGTCTGCTCCGCGGACTTTATGTCCTTGTTGGGCGCGAAGTGGTCGGGGACCAGGGCGATCTTCTCCCTGTCGAACACCTCCCGGACCCCCAGGCGCCGGACCGCGTCAATCGCGATCGGGGCCGTCACGTCGTTGCCCAGGGCAAGGTCCACCCGGGCCAGGATCAGGTCTCCCGGCTCAACCCTGTCCTTCCCCGCGTGCCTAGCGAGGATTTTCTCTGTAAGCGTCATGCCCATCCGCGCGTTTCTCGCTTTCAGGTAGTTTCCCCCGCCTGTGCCGGATCGCGTCCACTAGCTCCCCTATCGGTCCCGAAACCACGTATGCCGAGGTGAACAGGAAGATCATGACCTGAGGCTCCGCCGCCAGGAGGAGCGCAAGGAATATGAAGACCACCAGCGTGTTGAAGGGCCTGCGCCGGAACGCCTCGAGGTCCTTGAAGCTGTTGTACTTGACGGTGCTCACCATGAGGAACGCCAGGACGTAGATCGCCAGCAGGAGAGCCAGGTGCTTGAAGCCGCCCGATCCGCCCAGGTAATAGAAGAGAAGTATGATCGACGCGACGAACGTCGCCGCGGCGGGGATCGGCAGCCCGTTGAACTGCCCCTTCTCCACCGTGTTGATCTGCACGTTGAACCGCGCCAGGCGAAGCGCCCCGCAGATAAGGAAGAGGAACGCCGCCAGCCAGCCCCACCTGCCGAACTGCGAGAGCGCCCAGCCGTACACCAGGAAGGCCGGCGCGACGCCGAAGGAGACGAGGTCCGCGAGCGAGTCGTACTCCACCCCGAACCGGGTCGTGGTCCGGGTCATCCGCGCCACCCGTCCGTCCAGCCCGTCGAGCACCACTCCCGCGATGATGGCCATCGCCGCCTTTTCGAACTGGCCGTTGTACGTCGCCGCGATCGAATAGAAGCCTGCGAAAAGCGAGCCCGAGGTGATCAGGTTCGGAAGGATGTAGATTCCGCGGGCGACGCTGTCCTCCCTGCGTTCCCTTTTCTTCATTGAAGCACCCCCAGAACGCTCTCTCCCGCGCGGACCCGGTCTCCCGTCCGCACGCGGAGGCTTGCGGAGGCGGGGAGGAATACGTCTACGCGGGACCCGAACCGTATCATCCCCACCCGCTGCCCCTGCCTGACTGCATCGCCCACGGACAGATCGCACACGATCCTGCGCGCGATCAGCCCCGCGATCTGTACATATGAAACCCTGCCGCCGTCTGCGGTTTCAAGGACGACGCCGTTCTGCTCGTTTTCCAGCGACGCCTTGTCCACGTTCGCAGCGAGGAACTTCCCCTTGTTGTAGAGCACCGCGACCACCTTGCCGGAAACCGGGGCCCTGTTGACGTGGACGTCGAAGACGGACATGAACACGCTGACCATCTTCCCGGG
>DATBLU010000138.1:0-3803 GCA_036555205.1 Candidatus Deferrimicrobiaceae bacterium | reverse complement strand
TCCCTTCGACCATCTTGCGCATCCGCTCCGCGACGAGCACCGCGTCCTCGGCGTTCGTCTCCACGAGCAGGACGACGTATTCGTCCCCTCCGTAGCGGACGACGGTGTCCGTTTCGCGAACGCAGGCGCGCAGCACCGCTCCGATCTCCACGAGGACGCGGCTGCCCACCAGGTGGCCGTAGGCGTCGTTCACCCGCTTGAAGAAGTCGACGTCCATGAAAAGGACCGAGAAGAAGTTCCTGTACCGTTCCGACCGCTTAAGCTCCCGGTCCAGCACGACGTTCAGGTAACGGCTGTTGTAAAGCTTCGTGAGGTCGTCGATGTAGATCAGGTTCTGAGTCTGGACGCTGCGCTCCGCGTTCAGCAGGGCGAACCTGGCCTGCCGGTAGAAGAAGTTGAGGAACGGGCTGTCGAGAACGTCGACGCCGGGGGTTCCCCGCATGGTCAGGACGGCGTACATCTGCGAGCCCGGTGACAGGTCGAAGCGGATCGTGAAGAATGTCCGGTTCTCCCCGAGGACTGCGTCGTCCTCCGGCCGGAGGGTCCCGAGCAGGTCGGCCGAGAATACCGCGGGGACCGGACCGCTTTTCCGTACCATGGCGGCCCCGAACCGCAGCAGGAAGATTCCCGCCATCGAGTCGTCGGGGAAGCCGGCGGCGGCTACGATGGAGTACCCCGACCCCCTCCCTTCCTGCTCGCGGAACAGGACGCTGAAGGACCCGCCGAGGGATTCCTTGAACATCTCGACCACGGTCAGGGACAGAAGGTCCATGTCGGTTGTGGTGATGACCGGGAAGCAGTAGTCGAACAGTTCGTCGAGCGAAGTTTTTCGCAGAAGGCCGTAGCCCTGGAACAGGTACTTCTCGAGCGTGGAAACCAGCTCTCCCCCAAGGTTCTCCTCGAAGAGGATTTCCGAGGCCCCTCCGCGCAGGGCGCCCAGAACGGAGGGCCCTCCTTTCTTCGGAAGGATCAGGACCAGCGGCGTCTTGGGCGCAAGCTTTATGATCCCGCGGACGAATTCCTCGGCGCTTTGGCGCTTGGAGAACTTCCGGGCGACGATCACCGCGAAGTTTTCCTTCGCGAGCACCGCCGCTCCCCTATCCCAATCGGAAAGGACCGTCACCGGAATGTCGGCGAAGGCGGACTCCCGTATCTTCGACGCGATGGCCCCGGGATCCGGGGACATGATCAGTATGCGTTGCTTTGACATTTCCTCAATCGGGCAAGGTAGTTGGGAATGCCTTTCCCTCCGCTCTCAGGGCAGGCGCCACAAATGTTTCCAGGTCCGCCATCCACCCTCCTGCCCGCAGTATACGGCAACGCCGTCCGAGGTCGCAGTAAAAGCCCCGTTTTCCAAGCGAAAACATCTTATGGAGGCTACCAGATTTTCCCTTCCGAAACAATTTCTATTTTGTGCGACGACGGCGGACGGCCTGGCCGCGGCGATCCAGGATTCCGGGGCGGCGCCACGGGACCCATGGTGCGGGAGAAAGAGCACCCTTTTCCCCGCGCCGTTCGATTCCACCCTTCCCCAGGCGGCAGGCCCCGTTTCGACATCGCCGGGCAGCCACACGGAAAGCGGATCGTGCCGTATTTCAAGGACAAGGCTTCGCTCGTTCGCGCCGGATTTATTTCCGCTTCCCCCGGCGCTTCGAACGGAAACATGCGCGCCGCCTGCGGAGAATATTTCCCCTCCGTATTTTCGCCGGACTAGGCCGGCATTGCGCGCGACCGCCTCTCCGAAGGACGAAAGCGGTGTGTCCCCGGGTATCCATATTTCCCCGACGGGAAACTCTTCGAGAAGGGCCGCCGCCCCGCCGAAATGGTCCTCGTGCGGATGGGTGAGGACCAGCGCGTCCAACCTGCGGGCGCCCGTGCTTCGAAGGAAGGGGGCGACGATTCTTGCGCCCGCATCCCCGTGCGCCGAGCTCCCGCAATCGACGACCATGCGCTTGCCGTCGGGAAAGCGGACGACGTGCGCGGATCCCTTGCCCACGTTGAGCGCGGTGACATGCAGGCGGGGGTCGGGCAGGGCGGCGTACGGCAGGTGGATCCATGCGAGGAATCCAAACGCGGCGGCAAGAGGAGCGGGCCAAGATACCGTTCCGCGCCTCCGAAGATGGATCGTCCCCCAGGCGGCGGCGATCGTGAATAGAAACGGAGCGGCCGCACCGGCCGGCGGCACGCGCATGTATCCCCACCCGTCCCCGGAGACGCGCGATAGCAGGGAGAGCGACAACGTCAGGCATTCAGCGACGATGCGTACAGGCGTCCCCAGGGCGTCTATGGAGAAAGACCCTGCAACCGCCGCGAGGAACGCGCCCATGACGCCCGCGGTACCCAGGATCGGTCCGAACGCAAGGTTCCAGAGAACGGCGCCCGCCGGAACGGCCCCGAAAAACGCGGAGCTGAGCGGCATCGTTCCGAGGAACGCCACGGCCGATGCGACGAGCGCGTCCCTTCCCCACTTCGTCAACCTTCGGACCTGAGAGCGGCGCCGAACCTCATGCGTCCTTGCGGCGAATGCGGCGATCAGGAAAAAGGTCGCCATGTAAGACAGGAGAAACGACGGGGACAGGATATGGAAGGGATAAGCGACGACCGTCAGGAAGAAGAGAACGGACCATCCCAGGTCGGCCCTCCTGACGCCGAAGGCGTTCCACAGAATCACGGCCAGCGTGATCATCCCCGCGGAGCGAACTGCCGGGACCGGCGCTCCGGCCATCAGAACGTACGCCCAGCAGACGGGGACCGACAGGAGCGCCGAGACCCGGTTCAGGTCGGGCGTTCCCTGCCGCCGGCGGAACGCCCACAAGGCGCAGCGCACAAGGAACGATTGCGCCACGAAGAAGATCGCGACGTTGATTCCGGAAATGG
The DNA here is from genome assembly GCA_036555205.1 of Candidatus Deferrimicrobiaceae bacterium. Lineage (GTDB taxonomy): Bacteria > Desulfobacterota > Deferrimicrobia > Deferrimicrobiales > Deferrimicrobiaceae > FEB-35. The sequence goes on along the minus strand of DATBLU010000138.1, from coordinate 926 downwards.
CCAGCAGGTGCGCAAGTCCGGTTTTTCTCAGCAGGACCACCATGGGATGGGATGAGGGAGGGACCTCCCCCGTCGTAAGCGAAAGTAGGTACAAAGCCCCGTCGGACCGGCCGGCGTGCCTGTTCATCCATTCGGACGTCCTCCCGCGGGCGCGGCAAAAAAAACCGCCGGCTTCGCCGCCCCCGTCCTTGAGCGGCAGAAAAACGGCCCGCGATCCCTCCGTCGTAAACACGTACTGGACCCCAATGGCGATCGCGCTCCACTCGCGCGGGAGCTCGCCGGGGTTGCCGAGGCTTCTTATCGCATGGAGCCGGCCGGTGGCCCGGACTTCGAACGGCAGTCCGTCGGCGCCGTGCGGAGTCCGGACCGAAAGAAGCACCTTGCCGATCGCGACCCGGCCGGAACCGTCCAGGCGCGAGACCGAGGCATCGACTGCCGTGCCGGTCCAGCCCGCGTCGCCCGGTTTCACCGCTTCGACGACCCCCCGGAGGGCGACCTCGTTGTCCAGGAAACCTCCCAGGCGCGACGGTTCGACAAGCGGGGACCTGCCCGCGTAGAGGGCGCCGCAAAGCAACATGACCGAAATGGCCGGGACGATGGGGACTTTACGGAACGGAAGCGACAGCAGCGCCAGGAAAAGGCCCGCCGCGGCAACGGCCGGCCAGGCGGCGCCGGCCGCAAGCCCGAGGAACACGCCGCCCAGGTACGCGAAGAGGAGGAGGAAGAGAGGCCCGTGCCCCCGGAACGGGTAATCCATGCCCGCAAGAGTGCAACCCTCGTTCCGTGGGCGCAGTTATACCGGAAGGCGCTTTACGCCGATGGTAGGTCCGGCGCAGCGGGTCGCCGAGGCGGAACCGTCCGGTTCGTCAATACCAATCTTGGGACAAACCGGCTTGGCGAATGAAGCAAGGAGAACGAAGGGCGGG
>DATBLU010000129.1:0-10792 GCA_036555205.1 Candidatus Deferrimicrobiaceae bacterium | reverse complement strand
TCCGCTCCCCGTGCAGGGACAGGATGCCGTCTTTCACCTCGACGCCGATCTGGTCCTTGTCAAGGCCGGGAAGCTCCGCCTTGACGACGACCGCGTCCTCCGTTTCGAAAATATCGACCGCGGGCGTCCACATCCCCTTCGTCAGGACATCCTCGCGGCCCCGTGTCCGGGTAAAGGTATCCTCGAAGAGCTGGTTCATCTTGTCCTGTATGCTCGACAGGTCTCGCAGGGGATCCCACCAGCGCACGATAGCCATGGCCTATCCTCCTTTCATGCCGGCTTTATTGAAAGCCGGCCCGGGCTTTCAACAACCGGGCCGGCCCGCATTCAAACGCGTTAGGTTCCGGTCAGGCGGCCACCTTGATCTGCTTCGGCTTGGCCGCTTCCTTCTTCGGGAGATGGACCTCCAGGACGCCGTTCTTCATCCTGGCGGTGATCTTCTCCTCGTCGACGGTTCCGGGCAGCGTGAAAGAGCGGTGGAAGACGCCATAGGACCGCTCCATGCGGTGATAGCTCTCCTCCTTGACCTCCTTCTCAAGCTTCCGCTCTCCGCGCAGGGTCAGGATCCCGTCCTTGTACTCGACTGCGACCTGTTCCTTCTCCATGCCGGGAAGCTCAGCCGTGACGACGATGTCGTCATCGGTTTCGTAGATGTCGACGGTCGGCGCCCATAATCCCGCCGTCAACTCCCCTTCCCGTTCGCCGCGCGTACGGCCGACGAAATCCTCGAACATCCGGTTCATCCTCTCCTGAATTGTTGACAGTTCCCTGAACGGGTCCATCCAACGAACGATCGCCATGGTCGTTCCTCCCTTCTTCCGGCCTGCGTGCGCGGCCGGATCCTGGTTATCCCGGGATCTACTTTTTCCCCGGGTCTTCGTATTCCGCTTCGACTACGTCTCCTTCCGCCCCCTTCGCTCCGGCGGCCGCTCCGGCGGCGGCTTCCCCCCCTTCGGACGGCGGGGGCGCGGATGCCGCCTGCTGGTACATCTTCTCCGCCAGGGCGTGTGCTTCCCGCATCAGCTTATCCGCCGCGGCCTTGAGCACAGGCTCGTCGTCCGATTTGAGCGCTTCCTTCGCCTCGCCGACCGCCGACTCCGCTTTCGCGACGAGGTCGGCCGGCAGCTTCTCCCGGTTCTCACGGATGGTCTTTTCCGTGTTGTATATGAGGGAGTCGAGGTGGTTGCGCGCCTCGACGACCGACTTGCGCTTCCGGTCCTCCTCGGCGTGCGCCTCCGCCTCCTTCACCATCTTGTCTATGTCCTCCTTGTTCAGGCCGGTCGATGCCGTGATCGTGATCTTCTGCTCCTTGCCGGTCGCCGTGTCCTTCGCGTTGACGTGCATGATGCCGTTGGCGTCGATGTCGAACGACACCTCGATCTTGGGAACGCCCCGGGGCGCCGTGGGAATCCCCTCCAGGTGGAACCGGCCAAGGGTCCGGTTCGCCGCCGCCATCTCCCGCTCGCCCTGCAGGACGTGGACCTCCACGCTCGTCTGCCCGTCCGCCGCGGTGGTGAAAAATTCGCTCTTCCGCACCGGGATCGTGGTGTTCCTCTCGATGAGCTTCGTCATTACGCCGCCCAGCGTCTCTATGCCGAGCGAAAGCGGGGTCACGTCCAGGAGAAGGATGTCCTTGACCTCGCCGCCGAGGACCCCCGCCTGCACGGCGGCGCCGGCAGCCACGACCTCGTCGGGATTCACCCCCTGGTGCGGGTCCTTCCCGAAGAAGTTCTTCACCATCTGGACCACCTTCGGGATCCGGGTGGAGCCGCCGACGAGCACGACCTCGTCGATCCTGCCCACCGGGATTCCCGCGTCCTTGATCGCCATCTCGCAGGGCTTGAGCGTCCGGTCCAGTATGTCCTGTACCATCTGCTCGAACCGCGAGCGGGTGAGCTTCAACTGCAGGTGCTTGGGGCCCGTCGCATCCGCGGTGATGAACGGCAGGCTTATCTCCGTCTCCTGCACGGAGGAGAGCTCGATCTTCGCCTTTTCGGCCGCCTCCTTGAGGCGCTGCAGGGCGGTGCGGTCCTTCGAGAGGTCGATCCCCTGGTCCCTCTTGAACTCGGAGACGATCCACTCGATGATCCGCTGGTCTATGTTGTCGCCGCCCAGGTGCGTGTCGCCGTTGGTGGCCTTCACCTCCACCACGTTGTCCCCGACCTCGAGGATGGAAATGTCGAAAGTCCCGCCGCCGAAGTCGAAAACCGCGATCAGCTCGTTCTTCTTCTTGTCGAGGCCGTATGCGAGCGCCGCCGCCGTGGGTTCGTTGATGATCCGAAGGACTTCCAGCCCGGCGATCGTCCCGGCGTCCTTTGTCGCCTGGCGCTGGGAATCGTTGAAGTACGCAGGGACCGTGATGACGGCCTGCTTTACCTCCTCCCCGAGGTAGGTCTCGGCGGCTTTTTTAAGCTTCCCGAGCACCAGCGCGGAGATCTGCTGCGGCGTGTGCTCCTTCCCCCCAGCGGCGACGCGCGCCTCCTGGTTCGGGCCACGGACCACCTTGTAGGGGACCAGCTTCATCTCCTCGGTGACCTCGTCGTACCGGCGCCCCATGAACCGCTTTATGGAGAAAACCGTGTTCTCGGCGTTCAGGACAGCCTGGCGCTTGGCGACCTGGCCGACGAGGATCTCGCCGCCCTTCCCGAACGCCACAACAGACGGTGTGAGCCGGCCGCCTTCCTCGTTGATGATGACCTTGGGCTCCCCACCCTCCATGACCGCAACCACCGAGTAGGTCGTCCCGAGGTCGATGCCTATGATCTTTGCCATGATCCGCCGCTCCTTCCGCTCGTTATTTCAATCAGGTTTCCCGCAATATCTTCGCGATGAACCGCACCAGCACCTGCCCGTCGACCGGCTTCGTCACGTACCCCGTCACTCCCGCGCCGACCGCCCACATGCGCCTCGCCCTGCTGTCCTCGGCGGTCAGCAGGAGGACGGGGATGCGCGATGCGATTCGGCCGATCTCTATCAACGCCTCGAGCCCGCACAGGGACGGGGTGTCCAGGTCGACGACCAGCAGATCGGTCCCGCCGCGGATCACGCTTTCCAGGCCCGCGGTTCCGTCGGTGAACAGTTCCGTCATCGCTCCCGCCTCGGACAGCGCCCCCAGGAGCGGGCGCATCGGCCCGAAATCGTCGGCCTGCGAATCCGCTATGAGCACCACCCTTCGGGTCACGTCTACTGCCTCCGTAGCAGGAATATAACAAGTTCCGTGCCACGACCGGCAGTCTGGCATAAATCATTATTTGCTTGATATTGCTGGGATAATATCAGCTGCGCCAGGAACGGAACTGGCGGTGGCCCATCCGGAGAATCAAACTGATAGTGCCGCGCTTCCAACTAACTATCGTTTTGATAGCCCTGTTTCGGTCTGCCGGGCGCCGGCAGGGTCCGTCAGCGGATGCTGTATTCCTTTACCTTGCGGTGAAGGGTGGCGACGCCGATCCCCAGGAGCTTCGCCGCTTCCTTCTTGTTTCCTTTCGTCTCCTTCAGTGCCGCCCGAATGGCGTCGCGCTCTATTTCGTCGAGCGTCCGGGGGGCAGGGAGTGGGATCGGCCCCGCGGCCGACGGGGGAATGCCGCCTTCTACGATCCCCGGCGGCAGGTCCTCAGGCTCGATCGCCTCCCCCCGCGCGACGAGGGAGGCGACTTCCATCGCGTTTCTCAACTCGCGGACGTTCCCCGGCCAGCGGTAGGCCATAAGGGATTTAAGCGATCCCGCGGAAAGGCGTTTGGCTTCCGCCTTGTTTTCCTGGCCGATCTCCTGCAGGAACTGGTCGGCAAGCTTTGCGATATCGTCCCGTCGGTCCCGCAATGGAGGGACGATTATGCTGAAAACGTTCAGGCGGTAGAAAAGGTCTTCCCGGAACGCTTTCTTTTCTACCCGCTCCTTGAGGTCCTGGTTCGTTGCGGCGAGGATCCGGACGTCGACCCTTATGACCTGGGAGTCGCCGACCCGAGAAATCTCCTTCTGCTCGATCGCGCGCAGCAGCTTGGCCTGCAGAGGCAGGGCCATATCCCCTACCTCGTCGAGAAAAAGGGTGCCGCCTTCCGCGGCCTCCATCTTCCCCTGGCGGGTGGCGACGGCGCCGGTAAAAGCCCCCTTCTCATGGCCGAACAGTTCCGACTCCAGCAGGTTTTCGGGGATGGCGGCGCAGTTCAAGGGAAGGAACGGCTTGTTGCGCCTGGGGCTCAGACCGTGGATGGCCCTGGCCACGAGCTCTTTCCCGGTTCCGCTCTCCCCCTGGATGAGAACGTTCATACGGGTCGGGGCGACGAGCCGGATCCTCCTTATGACCTCCTCCATCGCCCGGGAGAAGGCTATGATCCCCTCGGGGCCGAAGCGCTGCCCCATCTCCTCCCGAAGCTGCTCTATCTCCCGGGTCCTTTCCCGGTCCTTTACCGCCTTGAATACGGCCGCCCGCAGCTGCGGGATGCCCACCGGTTTTTCAAGGAAGTCGGAGGCCCCCGCGCGCATCGCCTCCACAGCGTTGTAGACGGTCCCGAAAGCGGTCAGGACCACCACCGACACCCCGGCGTGCTCCGCGACGACCCTGCCGATGACCTCCATGCCGCTCAAGCCCGGCATCTTTAGGTCTGTAAGCACGACGTCCGCGCCCTCGGCGGAAAGGTACGCAAGCCCCTCCCGGGGATCGGCGAACGGCCGGACGTCGTAGCCGTCCCGGCGCAGCGCCGCGGCCACGCTGCCGAGGCTGTCGGGGTCGTCGTCGATGACGATGACGCGCGGCTTGACTTTCACCTGACCTTCTCCGGAAGGAGCCCCGCCCCGGGCCTTCCCGAAAGCGCCGCCTTGAACTGGGCCTCCGACGGAAGGAGCACGGTGGCGGTCGTCCCGCGCCCCTCGCGGCTGCGTATGGAAATCTTGCCTCCATGCTCACGGACGATCTGCCGGACGATGGGAAGCCCCAGCCCGCTGCCGTTCTTGCGGGTGGTGAAGAAGAGCTTGTAGATCTGCCTGCGGTCCGCCCGGGGGATCCCGCGCCCGTTGTCCTGAACGCGCACGAAGGGCCTGCCCCTCGAAATCCCCGTCGCTACGCGGATGCGTTTGCGTTCCTTGTCCATCGCCTCTTCGGCGTTGAGCAGCAGGTTGAGGAACGCCTGCTTCAGCTGTTTTTCGTCGGCAAGCACGGGAACCGGGGCGGGGTGAAGATACGCCGAAAGCTCGATTCCCCTGCGCGAAAAGTCCACTTCCAGGAAACGCAACGTTTCGGCGACTATCCGGTTCAGATCCGAAACGGCCAGCTCCACGGAAGGGGGCCGGGCGAACCGGAGGAAATCCGACAGGAGATCGCTTAGCCGCTGCGTGACCTTAAGGTTCGAGTGGGCCATCGAGAGAAGCTCCTGCTTGCGGGCCGGGTCGCTGTCGGGAAGGGCCGAAAGCATCTCCACCAGGAGCTGGCTGTTTATGTGCAACGAGTTGAGCGGGTTGCGTATTTCGTGGGCAAGGCCCGAGGCAACCGCACCCAGGTCGGCGAGCTTTTTCTTGGTACCGGTCGTCAACACGAGTTGATTCTACAACAAAAAACGTGGAATTCCTCCCGCGCGCCCCGGGGGGGGTCTAACGATGCCTGGATGCCTTATCCACCGGCGTCGTGGCGCTCCTGGAAGTCGACCCGCGGCTCGTCAACATGTTGTCTTGCGCCCGTGCGGCAGGGCGGACGGTCCGGACGGCCGATTTCGAGGCGGGCCGGGACAGCGCCAGGGGACCGACACCCGTATCGACGAGGAAGCGGACCTGGAAATCGAGGAGGGCCGGAGGGACCTGCGCAAGCTGCATGAACGGGGTGACGTCGATCTGCACGGGTTGGCCCTGGTCGCTCGAGAAGAATTCCAGCGTCTGGAAGTCCAGCGGGACGGAGTTGAAATCCGCGGCCGACAGCGACAGGCCGACAACCGGATACTCCACCATGTCGATGAACGACGGGACGATCGAGGCGAAGCTCACCTGGTCGACCAAAACCTCCAGTGTCGCGGAAACGATCAACGCGTCGCTCGGCACGATGTCCTGGTTGGTGGACCCATCCAGGGGAAACGTCAGGAACGCCCTGAACTCCGGGAGATTCCCGTTCAGGCTGTCCTCGCCGAAAAGGACCACCGAAGGGCCGATAGTTACGAAAAAGGTATTCAGGACAGGATCGAACTCGATATCCCCGTCAGACGCCGGGTCGCTCAAGATGTTCGCGGTGAGCAGGACGACCGAGGGTGGCACGACGTAAGTAACGGTCAGCAGCGGCGCCGTGTCGTTCGTGCTGTCGTCGATTCCGACCAGGCCCGGGCCTACGACGATGCGGTCGTCGCCGCCGCCTCCGCATCCCGCCAGAGAGAACGTAAATATCAGCGCCATCCCCAGCAGAAGCATCCTCTTCATCGTCGGCCCCCTTTATTCATCCTTTTTCTTTCGACGGCCTGTTACATTAAGATATTCAACCCGATAATACGTTCCGTGTTTCCGGCGAATCGCCCAACGGCAATCGATGCCACGGCGGTTACACGGCCGTCCCCTCGGGCGACGGGAAAAGGGAGAAACTCCCCCCGCGGCAAGCGATCGGGGGTAATATGACCATTGCCGGCGCGAAGCGGGATCCGTTCATACGGCTCCCCTTCGACGTCGCCGCACGGGTCCTGCTATAATTATCATGAACCTGCGCGCCGGGCCATCAGACGGCCCGGCGGCAATCATCCTTCGAGGGAAACAGGCCCGTTGTCGCACCTCTCCCCGTTCGAGGAACCTGAAGGCTTCCCGTGGAAAAAACTGTTCCTGCTGGGGAGCGTGCTGCTGGTGTGCTTTCTTCTTGGAGCGGGGGCGGCCCTTGCCCTGCTGGCGCAGTTCGGAGACTTTCCCTCGATCGAGTCCGCGGCGGCCTATCGCCCGAGCGTCTCCTCGAAAATCTACGACCGGAACAACCGCATAGTCGGGGAGATCTACATCGAGAAGCGGACGGTCGTACCGTACAAGGCGATCCCGAAGCACGTCGTGAACGCCTTCCTGGCGGCCGAGGACGCCAATTTCTTCAAGCACAAGGGGGTGGACTACCCCGCAATCCTGCGGGCGGTGATGAAGGACGTCATGTCGGGCGGGTTCGCGCAGGGGGCGAGCACGATCACGCAGCAGACGGTCAAGTCCCTCTTCCTCACGCCGGAAAAAAGCATCCGCAGGAAGCTCAAGGAGGTCATCCTTGCGTTCCGCATCGAGGAGAAGCTGACCAAGGAAGAGATCCTGTTCCTCTACCTGAACCAGATCTACCTGGGCGACGGGACCTACGGAGTGGAGGCGGCGTCCCGCGCCTACTTCGGAAAGGGGGTCGGAGCGCTTACCGTCGCCGAGGGGGCGATGCTGGCGGGGCTCACGCAGGCGCCCACCCGTTACTCCCCGAGAAACCACTTCGACCTGGCCAAGGGAAGGCAGAGGTACGTTCTCCGCAGGATGGCGGAAGTGGGATTTCTCGCCCCCGCCGAGGCGGACCGCGCCTACCAGGCCAGGATAACGATGGCGCCCCCCTCCAGCTTCCGTTCCAAGGCCGCGTACTTCCTCGAATACGTTCGGGCCTACATCCAGGAGAAGTACGGCATGGAAGCGCTCTACAAGAGCGAGATGCAGATTTACTCTACGATCGACGGCCGCCTGCAGGAAGCGGCCTACGATTCCCTTGTCGAGGGCGTCCGCAAGACGGAGGAGCGGAACAAGTACAAGGGGCTCCAGGGGGCCATCCTGGCGGTCGACCCGCACACGGGGGGGATTCTTGCGATGGTCGGCGGGGTGGACTTCGCGGAGTCCCAGTTCAACAGGGCGATCCAGGCGAGGAGACAGCCGGGGTCCGCGTTCAAGCCGATCATCTACACCGCGGCGCTGGAAAAGGGAAAGACGCTGGTCTCGTCGCTGGACGACTCCCCCATAGAGTTCGAGCGCAACGAGAACGAGCTGTGGAAGCCCCGGAACTACGACGGCACGTTCCTCGGTCCCATCCCCATGCTGGAGGCGCTGGCCAAGTCGCGCAACCTTGCCACCGTGCGGCTCCTGAACGATATCGGCGTCGACACCGCGATCCAGGCGGCGAGGGCGCTGGGGATCGAGTCCCCGATCGAGCGGAACCTATCCATCGCTCTCGGCTCCTCGGGGGTATCGCCGCTGGAGATGTGCGCGGCGTACGCGGCGTTCGCCAACGGCGGGGAGCGCCCGGCGCCCTACTTCATCCGGGAAGTCAGGGACGCGACGGGGAAGGTGCTGGAGAGCACTGAACCGCAGTTCAAGCGCGCGGTGCTCCCGGAGACGGCATACATGACCGTGCGGCTCATGCAGGAGGTTATACGGAACGGAACGGGGACGGCGGCGCGCGGGCTCGGGCATTATCTCGCGGGAAAGACGGGCACGACCAACGAGAACACCGACGCGTGGTTCATCGGGTTCTCCCCGGACCTGCTGGCGGGAGTATGGATCGGATTCGACACTCCCAAACCGCTCGGCGACCGGCAGTCGGCCGCGGCCGTGGCGCTACCGATCTGGATCCATTTCATGGGACGGGCGCTGCCGCATTATCCGGAGCGCGACTTCACGGTCCCCCCGGGGATAACCTTCGCCCGCGTCGATCCGGCGACGGGGAAGGCGCTTCCACCCGGGTCTGCCGATGGCGTTTCGCTGCCCTTCAGGCTGGGGACCGTCCCCGAAGCCGGAACGGCCGGGAAGCACCGATCGCCCCGACGGCAGGCTTCCGACGACCTGCTCTGAACGCGCGGGCTATGACGCCGCACGCACGGCGAGGACGACCAGGCGGGACGATTCGTCGGTGAACGGGGCTCCCGAGAGGGAGCCGTAGAAATCGATGACCTGCATCCCCGCTTTCCGGATCATCTCCCATAGCTCCTCCATGGAATAGACCCTCACGTCGAAAGCGGACGAAATACGGATCCCGTCCGGCCGGGTGAGCGTGTGCTCCGCCTTTGCGCGAAGGTTGCGCTTGTCGAAGCGCACCGACATCCGCAGTCTCCCCGACGGGACCGATATCGTCTTGTCCATGTCCTCCATGCGGGAGAGCCCCTTGCCGGCGTTGCGCAGATCGAGAAGGAGCTTTCCTCCATCCTTGAGACTCCTGCCGATATTGTCCAGCACCTTCTGGTTTTCCGCGTCGCTGAAATAACCGAAAGACGTGAAAAGGCTCAAGGCGAGGTCGAAGGTGCCCCTCCGGCAGAACGTCCTCATGTCCTCGTTGACCCATTCGACCCGCACTCCTTCCCTGCCGGCCCTGGTGCGGGCCATGCGGAGCATGACCTCGGATATGTCCACCCCGGTGACCCTGTATCCCTTCCGCGCCAGGGGGATCGCGTGCCTCCCGCGGCCGCAGCCGAGGTCCTCCACGCAGGTCCCGGCAGGAAGACGCAGCAAACCGAGGATTTCCTCGACCTCCTCCTCGGCGTTCCCCTCCACCGGCCCGAAAAGCTCCGGGTATCGCTCGTCGAAGATCGTCTCGAACCAGGGACGCTGCATCCGCTTTCCCCCTGGTCAACCTTTCACTACCGCCATCGGCTTGAGCCTGGCCACCTTACGCGCTATCCCCGCCTCGTGCACGACGTCCACCACCGCGGAAACGTCCTTGTACGCCTCGGGTATCTCCTCCGCAAGCGTCCTCATCGAAGCGCATGCGACAAGCACCCCGCGCCGTTCCATCTCCCTTACTATCGATTTGCCGCGGACGCTCGCCTTGGCCTGGGTCCGGCTCATCCTGCGGCCCGCCCCGTGGCAGGTGGAGCCGAACGAAAGCCGCATCGCACCCGGGGCGCCCGCAAGGACATACGAGGCGTTCCCCATCTCTCCGGGGATGAAAACGGGCTGGCCGGCCTCCCGGTACTCGCCGGGGATCTCCGCGTGCCCCGGAGGGAACGCGCGGGTCGCGCCCTTCCGGTGGACCAGCACTTTTTTCATGCGGCCGTCCACCTCGTGCTCCTCGAATTTCGCGTTGTTGTGCCCGACGTCGTACACCTGCCGCATCCCAAGGTCGCGCGGCCCCATCCCGAGCGTCTTGAGGAAGGTTTCCCTTGCCTGGTGCGCCAGAAGCTGCCGGTTCGCGAACGCGAAGTTGGCCGCCGCGGCAAGCGCGGAGAGGTACCGTTCTCCCTCGGGTGATCGAACGTGGGCGCATGCCAGCTGGCGGTCCGGCAGCTCGATGCGGTTCTTCCGCATGTACTCGGCCATGGTCAAAAGGTAGTCGTCGCACACCTGGTATCCAAGCCCCCGCGACCCGGAGTGGATGAGGACGACCGCCTGCCCCTTGAACAGCCCGTACGCGGCCGCCGCCTCGTCTTCGAATATCTCCATGACTTCGTCGACTTCCACGAAGTGGTTCCCCGATCCGAGAGTCCCCAGCTGCTCCCGGCCCCGTTTCTTGGCGGTCGCGGAGACCGCGCCCGGGTCCGCCCCGGGGAATTTTCCGGCGCTCTCCGTTAACGCGACGTCATCGTCCGCGCCGAAACCGGCGGACGCCGCCCAGCGGGAGCCTTCGCGCAGCACCTTCTCCTCGTCGGACTCCGACAGTCGGACGAATCCGGTGGATCCCACTCCCGATGGAATGCCGCGGTGAAGGGCGGCCACGAGCTCCGGGAGCCTCGGCCGCAGGGATTCGGCGGCAAGATCGGACCGCAGCAGGCGCACGCCGCAGTTGATGTCGTATCCCACGCCCCCCGGCGAGATCACCCCCTCTTCCACGTCCATGGCGGCCACTCCCCCGATGGGGAATCCGTATCCCCAGTGGATGTCCGGCATGCCGATGCTGTAGCGC
>DATBLU010000076.1:0-10917 GCA_036555205.1 Candidatus Deferrimicrobiaceae bacterium | reverse complement strand
TCGAGGCGGCGCTGACCGTCGCGGAGACCGGCCACCTGGTGTTCGCCACGCTCCATACGAACTCGTGCGTACAGACCATCAACAGGATCCTCGACGTGTTCCCCCCGTACCAGCAGCCGCAGGTGAGGGCCCAGATGTCGTTCGTCCTTGAGGGTGTCGTCTCGCAGATCCTCCTGCCCAAGGCTTCGGGGCTGGGCAGGGTGCTCTGCCTGGAAGTTATGATCCCGAACCCGGCGATCCGGAACCTGATCAGGGAGGAGAAGGTCCACCAGATCTACTCGCAGATGCAGGTGGGGCAGACCAAGTTCGGAATGCAGACCATGAACCAGTCGCTGCTCGCCGCATACCTTCGCAGGGAGATCACGCTGGATGACGCCGTGGGGAGGAGCACCGACCCCGAAGAGTTCAGGAACCTGCTCTCGGCGGCTCACAACGCGCCGCAGGGCGCGGGAAGAAGAGCCTAGAGGGCAGGCGCGGAGGAAACGATGCCGAAATTCGTCTGGGAAGGCAAGACCAGGGCGGGCGGAAACCTTTCGGGGGAGCTGGAGGCGCCCAACGAGGCCTTCGTGCTGGCGCAGCTGCGCAGGCAGCAGATCGTTCCCGTCAAGGTCAAGCCGAAGTCCAAGGATCTGGGGTTCAAGCTCCCCGGGTTCAGGGGAAAAATCAGCCAGAAGGAGCTGGCGATCTTCACGCGCCAGTTCGCCACCATGATCGACGCCGGGCTCCCCCTGGTCCAGTGCCTGGACATACTCGGCATGCAGCAGGAGAACCAGGCGTTCAAGATCGTCATCATGAAGGTGAAGGAGGACGTGGAGAGCGGCTCGACGTTCGCCGACGCCCTGTCGAAGCATCCGAAGGTGTTCGACGAGCTGTTCGTGAACCTCGTCGCCGCCGGCGAGGTCGGAGGCATCCTGGACACGATCCTGTCCCGCCTCGCCGCGCACATAGAAAAGGCGATGAAGCTGGCCAAGAAGATCAAGGGCGCGATGGTCTATCCTTCCACCATCGTTGCGGTCGCCGTCATCGTAACCGTGGTCCTGCTCATGTACGTCATCCCGATATTCGGGAAGATGTTCGAGGATTTCGGGCAGGCCCTTCCCGCGCCCACCCAGTTCGTCCTCGGGCTCTCCGCCTTCACCAGGAAATATTTCCTGCTCGTGCTGGTCGCCATCGGGGGGCTGGTCTTCGCGTTGCGCTGGTACCGGTCGCTGGAGAGCGGGCGCAGGAACATAGACGCCCTCCTCCTCAAGCTGCCGGTCGTCGGGAGCCTTCTCCAGAGAATCGCGGTGGCCCGTTTCTCGCGCACGCTGGGCACGATGGTGAGCAGCGGCGTGCCCATCCTGGAAAGCATGGACATCGTCGCCAAGTCGGCGGGGAACAAGGTCATCGAGGAGGCCATCGTCAAGGCCAGGATGAGCATAAGCGAAGGGAAGACGATCGCGGACCCGATCGCCGAAGCCAAGGTGTTCCCCGTGATGGTGACCCAGATGGTGGCGGTCGGGGAGGCGACGGGGGCGCTCGACACGATGCTCAACAAGATAGCCGATTTCTATGACGAGGAGGTCGATGCGGCCGTAGACGCCTTGACCGCCCTCCTCGAGCCGATGCTGATGATATTCCTGGGCGTGGTGATCGGCGGCCTGGTCATCGCGATGTACCTGCCGATCTTCAAGCTGGCAGGCGTCGTCGGCGGATAAGCCCGCATTTCCGATGAGAAATGCGGGCTAGGGTGTCCGCGGTTTCCGCCGGCAGGCGCGGGGAGGAGGCTCCGGGCGGGCGAAACCTCCTTCTGGTCCGGACCGGGATCACGTTTGCCCTGCTGGCGTCGGTAGTATCGGTCCATTTCCAGGAGCCGGAGCTCTTCCTCGCCGGCGGGTTCAAGTACCTCTACGCGGCTGTCGTTCTTTCCTACGGATGGCTGCTCCTGCGCTTCGCGCTTTGGGGCAGCGGCGACCTTTCCCTGCCGATATGCATAATACAGGCGCTCGTGGACGTGGCGTTCGTTTCCATAATCGTCTTCGCCACGGGAATGTACGACAGCGTCTTCGCGTTCATGTACGTCGTAATCATCCTGCTGGGAAGCCTCGAGCTGTTCCTCAAGGGGGCCATGATCTGGGCGGTTTTTTCCGCCGTCTCCTACGTCACGCTCCTTTACCTGCAGATGCGCGGGGTCCTCGTTCCCCCCGGGGCCGAGGAATTCCGCCTCGCCTGGTTCCAGTTCCTCCGCCCGGCGCTTACGAACTCCATCGGTTTCCTGATGACCGGCGTGCTCTCCGGACTGCTCGGGGAAGACATCAGGAAGACCCGCCAGCGGGTCCTGGCGCGCGAGGACGACCTCCAGAAGCTGGAGTCGTTCCACAAGCACGTCGTCGACAACATACCTTCGGGGATCCTGACCGCCGACATGCTGGGACGCGTCAGCCTCATCAACGACACCGCGTGCAGCATTCTGGGAGTGCTGAGGGAGGACGTGGCGGGGAGGCACGTGGAGGAGGTACTCGGAGGGCTCGAGCTGCTGGATCCCAGGGGAGAGCTTCGCCTGCCCCGGTCGGAGATATGCTTCCGCCGCTCCGACGGCGCCGAAATCTTCCTGGGCTTTTCCGCATCTCCCTTGAAGGACGCGGAAGGGAGAGTGATCGGCAGGGTCGTCATCTTCCAGGACCTGACCCCCGTGAAGCTTATGGAGGAGCGCGTCCGCATCGCGGACAGGCTTGCGGGCGTGGGGGAGCTGGCGGCGGGGCTCGCCCACGAGATACGCAATCCGCTTGCCTCCATCGCGGGCTCATCGCAGATGCTGAGGGAGTCCCCGGACCTGGCGGAGGACGACAAGACGCTTCTGGACATCATAGAGCGCGAGAGCACGCGGCTGAACGGCCTCATCTCGGACTTCCTCGCCTACACCGGGCCCTCCCTTCGCAACGTCGGGCCGGTGAACATGGCGGACCTTCTGGGCGAGGTCATCGATGCCGTCCGCGCGGGAGAGGCCCGGGAGAAGGGCGTGGAAGTCGAGAAGCTTACGCTCAGGAACCTGTTCGTCGACGGCGACTCGGAGCAGCTCAAGCAGGTCGTCTGGAACCTCATGCGCAACGCGGTGCAGGCCACCAGGCCCGGCGGTCAGGTGCGGTTCGACCTGTTTCCGCAGGTGCGCCACGGGGAGAGGTACGCGGTGACGACGGTGAGCGACACCGGCATGGGGATCGATCCCGCAAACACGGGGAAGATTTTCAATCCGTTCTTCACGACCAAGGAGGGAGGGACGGGGCTCGGGCTGGCCATTTCCCAGAGGATCGTCCAGATCCACCGCGGTTTCATCGAAGTCAGGTCCCAGCCGGGGCACGGAAGCACCTTCTCCGTTTTCCTCCCCGAGAGGAGGGCGAACTCGCGTGCCGGCGGTTCCGCCTCCTGACGCAAGCGTCACCGTCGTCGGAGCCGGGCTCGCGGGCTCGGAGGCCGCGCTGGTCCTCTCCGCCGCGGGCGTTTCCGTGGATCTGCTGGAGATGCGCCCGGGCTCCTCTTCGCCCGCGCACACGACAGGATGGTTCGCGGAGCTCGTGTGCAGCAACTCCCTGGGCTCCGAGGAAGAGCAGTCGGGCAAGGGCCTGCTGAAGGCGGAGCTGCGGGAGCTGGGATCTAACCTGCTTTTTCTCGCGGACCGCGCCCGCGTCCCCGCCGGAAAGGCCCTGGCCGTGGACCGCGAACTCTTCGGGAAGCTGGTGACCGGAGCCGTCCGCTCCAGGCCGAACATCCGGGTGGTGGAGAGGGAGGTCCGGTCGATTCCCGAATCGGGCCTTGTCCTCGTGGCGTGCGGTCCGCTTCCTTCGGAGGCGCTGTCCTCGTCGATCCGGTCGCTTCTGGGGGACGAGGGATTTTATTTCTACGACGCCATCTCGCCGATAGTGGACGCCTCCACGATAGACGGCGATGCCGCCTTCCTGGCGGACCGGTACGGCGGCAGGCCCGGCGAGGGGGATTATCTGAACCTCCCGATGACCAGGGAGCAATACGAGGCATTCCTGTCCGCGCTGCTGTCGGCCCGCGTCGTCCCTGCCCGGGATTTCGAGGATGAGAGGTATTTCGAGTCGTGCATGCCGTTGGAAACGCTTGCCCGCAGGGGGCCGGAAACGCTCCTTTTCGGGCCGATGCGCCCGGTCGGCCTTCCGGACCCAAGGACGGGAAGTATTCCGCACGCGGTCGTGCAGCTCCGCAAGGAGAATGCGGCGGGGACGATGTACAACCTCGTCGGATTCCAGACGAAGCTCGCCTACCCCGAACAGGAGCGCGTATTTTCCATGATACCGGGGCTCTCCCGCGCGAGGTTCCTCAGGTACGGTTCCGTCCACAGGAACAGCTTCCTGGACGCGCGGCGCCATCTCCATCCGTGGCTGGAATGCCGGAGGCGTCCGGGCCTCTTCTTCGCGGGCCAGATCACGGGAGTGGAGGGTTACGCGGAGTCGATAGCCTCAGGTTTCGCGGCGGCCTGTTACGTCGCATCGATGGCGGCGGGGAAAGCGCCCTTCCCGCTTCCCGACGCCTCCATGACCGGGTCCCTCCTGCGCCATATAACCTCGCCGCGCCCCGGCCGTTGCCAGCCGATGAACGCCAACTTCGGCCTGCTCCCGGAGCCCCCGCCCGGCAGGAAGCGGGAGCGCAAGTCCAGGCAGGCCGCCGCCGCCCTTTCCGCGATCTCGGAATTCCGCAGAAGTTTCTTTAAATTTAACCCCTTGTGTGTTACATAAATCTTTTCCTTTTTTGAAGGTTTGGAAGGGAGAGGCCACGGATTCTAACGACGCAATCGGCCGATTCGCGCAGTTCCTCCTCTCGGAGCGGAATGCTTCCGGGGAAACCGTGCGTGCATACGTGCGCGAGGTTTCCGATCTCGAAGCGTTCCTGAAGGAGAGGAAGGGGAAGGGCCCCGGCAAGGCGACCGGCGGGTGGAAGACGGTGACGACCGATGACCTGCGAAGGTTCTTCTCCGACAGGTTCCCGTCCCTGAAACCCGCGTCCCTGGCGAGGAAGATCTCGGCCGTCCGTTCCTTCTTCGCGTTCCTGGTCGGTCAGGGGGCGCTTCAGGGGAACCCGGCTGCGTCGCTCGCGGCCCCCCGAAGGGAGATGAAGCTCCCGGGTTTTCTCCCGGTCGACGAGATGATGGACCTGCTCCGATCGGTGCCGGGGGGAGGAGAGAAGGGCGCGCGCGATGCCGCGATCCTCGAGCTGCTTTACTCGTCGGGCCTGCGCGTCGGGGAACTGGTGGCTCTGCGGCGTGAAGACATACACCTGGAGGAGGGCACGGTTCGCGTGACAGGGAAGGGGCGAAAGGTGCGGATCGTCCCGGTCGGGGGGAAGGCGATACGCGCGATAAGGGAATACCTGTCCGAGCGGGAAGCGCCCGCTTCCACGAAAAAGGCTTCGGATGCGGGTGTCCTGTTCCGCAACTTGAGGGGGGGCGGACTTTCGGCTCGCAGCGTCGCCCGGATCCTCGATTACGCCCTCAGGCGGGCAGGGACGGGGCGGAAGCTTTCGCCGCACGGACTCCGGCACAGCTTCGCGACACACCTGCTGGAATCCGGCGCGGACCTGCGGGCGATACAGGAGATGCTGGGGCACTCGTCGCTTTCCACGACGCAGAGGTACGCGAGGGTCAACGTGAGCCATCTCGTGCGGACCTACGAGTCCGCGCACCCCTTGTCGCGCCCGGGGAGGAAGTCATGACGGAGATTCGGGGGACTACCATAGTGGCGGTATCGCGCGGCGGGCGGGTGGCGATGGCGGGGGACGGTCAGGTGACCATGGGTGCCACCATCCTCAAGCACACGGCGAGGAAGATCCGCCGCCTGCATGAGGACAGCGTGCTGGCGGGATTTGCGGGGGCGACCGCGGATGCCATAACGCTTTTCGAGAAGTTCGAGGGGAAGCTCTCCGAATTCCGCGGGAACCTCCGGAGATCGGCGGTCGAGCTCGCGAAGGAATGGCGGACCGACCGGGTGCTGCGCCGGCTGGACGCGGTCATGGTGGTGACCGACGGACGGGACCTGATGCTCCTGTCCGGAAGCGGGGACGTTGTGGAGCCCGACGACGGAGTGATCGGCGTCGGCTCCGGGGGGCCGTTCGCCCTGGCGGCGGCAAGGGGCATGCTGCAGCACACGGAGCTCCCGGCGCTCACGATCGCGCGCGAGGCGCTGCGCATCGCCTCCGGCATATGCATCTATACCAACGACAACGTGGTGTCGGAGGAGATCGCCGCGCCATGACGGGAGGCAGGCGGGAAGGGGAGGGCGCCCGGCCCATGATCCCGCGGGAGATCGTGGCGGAGCTGTCGCGCCACATCGTCGGCCAGGAAAAGGCCAAGCGCGCCGTGGCGATCGCCCTGCGGAACCGCTGGCGCAGGCGGCAGGTCCCGTCGTCGCTCCGCGACGAGATCGCGCCGAAGAATATAATAATGGCGGGACCCACGGGGGTCGGCAAGACCGAGATCGCAAGGCGGCTGGCGCGGCTGGCCCAGGCGCCTTTCCTGAAGGTCGAGGCGTCGAAGTTCACGGAGGTCGGGTACGTCGGCCGCGACGTGGAGTCGATGATCCGCGACCTTGTGGAGATAGCCGTGCACATGGTCCGCGGCGAGGAGATGGAGGGGGTGGCCGGAAAGGCCCGTGCGGCGGCGGAAGAACGCCTGCTCGATCTGCTGCTTCCTCCGCGTCCCGCCCGGCCGGCGGGGATGCCTGCCCCTGAGGGGGAGCAGAAGGCGGAGGATTCGCGCGAGCGGCTGCGGGCGATGCTTAAAGAGGGGAGGCTGTCCGACCGTACCGTGGAGGTCGAGGTGAGGGAAAGCGCGGTGTCCGCCATCGACCTGACGGGCGTGCCGGGCGGCGAGGGGCTTGCCGGGATCGAGGGGAACCTCCAGGAGATGCTCGGGAACCTCTTTCCCAGGAAGGTGCGACGCAAGCGCATGCGGGTCCCGGAGGCGCTCTCCTTCCTGGAAAAGGAGGAGGCGTCCCGCATGGTCGACATGGACAGGGTGAAGCAGACGGCGGTCGAACGCACGGAAAACGAGGGCATCGTCTTCCTCGACGAGATCGACAAGATCGCGGGACGGGAATCCGTCTCCGGGCCCGACGTCTCCCGGCAGGGCGTCCAGCGCGACCTGCTTCCGATCGTGGAGGGATCGAACGTCAACACGAAGTACGGGATTGTCCGCACGGACCACATTCTTTTCATCGCGGCCGGGGCCTTCCACATGACGAAGCCTTCCGACCTGATACCGGAGCTGCAGGGACGGTTCCCGATACGCGTCGAGCTCGACTCGCTCACGAAGGGGGATTTCGTGCGGATCCTGACCGAACCGCACGGGGCGCTCACCCGGCAGTATGCCGAGCTGCTGCGGACCGAGGGCGTGCAGGTGGTGTTCACGCCCGATGCGGTTGAGCGGATCGCGGAGATGGCGTGCGAGGTGAACGACCGGACGGAGAACATAGGGGCGAGGCGACTCTACACGATACTGGAGAAGCTCCTCGAGGACCTCCTGTTCTCGGCGCCGGAGATCGGCGGGCAGGAGATAGTCATCCGGAGGGAGTACGTGGACGAAAAGCTCGCGGGAATCGTCCGTGACGTCGACCTGAGCCGGTACATCCTCTAGAAGCGCTGCGGGGCAGACGGATGAAAGGTTACATACAGAAAGCGGAGACCCTTATCGAGGCGCTGCCGTATATCCGGGAGTTCTCCGGAAAGACGGTGGTGGTCAAGTACGGCGGAGCGGCCATGGCCGGCGATGAGCGGATGGCTTCATTCGCAGAAGACATAGTCCTCCTGCAGTTCGTGGGGATCCGCCCCATCGTCGTGCATGGGGGCGGGCCGCAGATAGACAGCGTGCTTTCCAGGCTGGCGATACCTTCGGAACGGAAGGAGGGGCTGCGGGTTACCTCCCCGGAGGCGATGGAAGTCGTGGAAATGGTGCTCGGCGGGACGGTCAACAAGAAGATAGTGGCCCTGATCGACCGGTTCGGAGGGAAGGCGGTAGGACTGACTGGGAAGGACGGGGGATTGATCCGGGCGAGGAAGTATTCCGCCCCGGGGAAGGACGGCGCGCCGCTCGACCTCGGAATGGTAGGGGAGGTGACGGGCGTCAACCCCGAGGTGATACGCAGCATGGAGCGGGACGGATTCGTGCCGGTCATCGCGCCCATCGGGGCGGGGCCCGCCGGGGAGGCGTACAACATCAACGGGGACACGGCGGCGGCCGAGGTCGCCGCGGCCGTATCCGCCGAGAAGTTCATTCTCCTGACGGACGTTCCGGGTGTGCTCGACCGGAGAGGCGAGCGCATTTCCACCATGACGGTCGAGGATGTGGAAGCCGCCGTCAGGAACGGGCTTATCACCGGAGGGATGATCCCGAAGGTGGAGTGCGGGCTTACGGCGCTGCGCAAGGGGGTCACCAAGGTCCATATACTGGACGGGCGCGTTCCGCACAGCGTGCTGCTGGAGATTTTCACCGACGCGGGGATAGGCACCGAGATAACCGGGCCGGCCTTGGAAAGGGGAGCGCCTTGGGCACCTCCGACGTAATCGCGATGACCGAAAAATACCAGATGGCGAACTACACCCGCTCCCCGGTGGCGTTCGTGCGCGGGGAAGGCGCAAGGCTCTTCGACGCGGAAGGCCGGGAGTACCTGGATTTCCTGGGGGGCATCGCGGTGGCGCTCCTCGGGCACACGCACCCGGAGGTCACGCGCGCCATCACGGTGCAGGCGAGGAACCTGCTTCACGTGTCCAACCTGTTCCACGTCCCCGTTCAGGCCGAGGCGGGACGGCTGCTGTCCGAGTCGACGATCGGCGGGAAGGTTTTTTTCTGCAACAGCGGGACCGAGGCGAACGAGGCGGCGATCAAGCTTGCGAGGAAGTGGTTCGCCGACCGGGGGAAGGAAGGCGCCCACGAGTTCGTCGTGCTGGAGGGATCTTTCCACGGCCGGACCTACGGGGGGCTTTCCGCCACCGGGCAGCCCAGGTTCCACAAGGGGTTCGAGCCGATGCTGCCGGGATTCGTCGTTGTCCCGTTCGGCGACATCGCGGCGCTGGAGGACGCCCTGACGGAACGGACATGCGCGTTCCTGGTCGAGCCGATACAGGGGGAGAGCGGCGTGCGGATGCACCCCCCCGGGTATCTCAAGGAGGCCGAGCGGCTCTGCCGCCAGAACGGCGTTCTCCTCGTCGTGGACGAGATCCAGACCGGGCTCGGGCGAACCGGCGCCATGCTCGCGAGCGAACGGTTCGGCCTGATGCCGGATATCGTCACGCTGGCCAAGGGACTTGCGAACGGGCTGCCGCTCGGAGCGGTGGTCGCGCGCGATGACGTCGCGGCCGCGTTCGGCCCCGGCTCGCACGGAAGCACGTTCGGCGGAAACCCCGTATGCTGCTCCGCGGCCGTGGTCGTCCTTGAGACGCTGAAGTCGCAGGGGTTCCTCGAAGAAGTCCGCCGTAAGGGAGAATTGCTCAAGAACGGGCTCTCCGAGATGGCCGAGCGGCGGACCGACGTCCGGAAGGTACGCGGCCTGGGCCTCATGCTCGCCATGGAAATGGAGGTCGAGACGAAGGAGATATCCGCGCAGTGCCTGCGCAACGGCCTGGTCGTCAACGCAACGTCGGGAAACGTGCTGCGCTTCCTGCCGCCGCTGACCGTGAACGACGCGGAGATCCGGCATGCGCTCGGCCTTTTGTGGGATTCCCTTCCCGAGGGAGGACGCAAGTGAGCAAGGATCTGCTGCGGATCCTCGATCTCGACGACAAGGAGCTCCTCTCCATAATCGCTTCGGGCCGGGCATTGAAGCGAAGAAGGAACCGGCGCGGCGCGCTCCGGCCGCTGACCGGCAAGACGCTGGCGATGATCTTCCAGAAGGCGTCGACTCGGACGCGCGTGTCGTTCGAGGTCGGCATGACCAGGCTGGGAGGGCACGCCATCTTCCTTGCGCCGGGAGACACCCAGATCGGGCGGGGCGAGCCCCTGCGGGACACCGCCAGGGTGCTTTCCCGGTACGTCGACGCGATCGTGATCCGGACGTTCCTCCACGAATCCGCGGAGGAGATGGCCGAATGGGCGAGCGTCCCCGTCATAAACGGCCTGACCGACGACCACCATCCCTGCCAGGTGCTCGCCGACCTGATGACGGCGCAGGAGCGGGGATTGGATATCCGCCGAATGAAGGTCGCTTACATCGGCGACGGCAACAACGTCGCCAACTCATGGGTGGAGGCGGCGCACCTGCTCGGGTTTTCCCTGCGCGTCTCGTGCCCGAAGGGATTCGAGCCGGACGCGGAAGTGCTGCGGGAGGCGGCAGCCGGGGGCAAAGGAGACGTCCGCATCGTCCGCGACCCGGCGGAGGCGGCGAAAGGCGCGGATGTCCTGTATACGGACGTGTGGACCAGCATGGGGCAGGAGAAGGAGAGGCGCCGGCGGCTCGAGGCGTTCCGCGGATATCGCATCGACGCCGGCCTGCTGGGGAAGGCGCGAAACGGGGCGATCGTCATGCACTGCCTGCCCGCCCATCGCGGGGAGGAGATCACCGACGACATGATGGAAGGTCCGCAGTCCGCCGTGTTCGACGAGGCGGAAAACCGCTTGCACGTCCAGATGGCCCTGCTGGCGAAGCTCATTCCACATTAACGGACGGAGGAAGCGAAATTGAAAAAAGTCAAGAAGGTCGTGCTCGCGTATTCGGGGGGGCTGGACACCTCGGTCATCCTGCGATGGCTCATCGAGACGTACGAATGCGAGGTGATCGCGTTCGTGGCCGACCTGGGACAGGGAGAGGAGCTCGCCCCCGTCCGCGCGAAGGCGAAGAAGACCGGAGCCTCCAAGGTGTACGTGGAGGACGTCAAGGACGAGTTCGTCAGGGATTTCATCTTTCCGTCGCTGATGGCCAACGCGGTCTACGA
>DATBLU010000071.1:0-4391 GCA_036555205.1 Candidatus Deferrimicrobiaceae bacterium | reverse complement strand
GAGGATCGGAGCATTTCTCGTGGAAGCGGGGACGGCCGGATTATCGATCGGCAAGGCCGAGCGCAAGATGGGTCTCACGGGCTCGCACACCGTCTCCATGGCGTTCGACGAATGCAGGGTCCCGAAGCGGAACCTGCTGGGCGGACCCGGCGACGGCTTCAGGATCGCCATGGCGGCGCTCGACGGGGGCCGGATCGGCATCGCCTCCTCCTCTATCGGGATCGCCAGGGCGGCCCTCGAAACCGCAATCTCCTACTCCAGGGACCGCAGGCAGTTCGACAAGCCGCTGGCCGATTTCCAGGCGATCCAGTGGATGCTGGCCGCCTCCGCGACCGAGCTGGACGCGGCCCAGCTGCTGGCCTACCGGGCCGCATTCCTCAAGGACCGGGGGAAGCCCCATACCCGGGAGGCATCGATGGCGAAGATGTTCGCATCCGAGGCTGCCAACCGGGCGTGCAACAAGGCGGTCCAGGTCCTCGGGGGCTACGGCTACATACGGGAATACCCGGTGGAACGGCACCTGCGCGACGTAAAGGTCAGCACGATCTTCGAGGGAACGTCCGAGATCCAGCGGATCGTCCTCTCCCGGTCGCTGCTAAAGGTGTGAGAGCCGTGAATCCGGGCGGCCTGGGGCGGGGGTACATCCAGGTGTACACCGGCAACGGAAAGGGGAAGACCACGGCGGCATTGGGCCTCGCGCTGCGGGCGGCGGGGCACGGGCTTCATACGGTGATAGTCCAGTTCATGAAGGGGTGGATCGACTACGGGGAGCTCGAGGGAGTCAGGAAGCTGGCCCCCTTCGTGGAAATCATACAGGCCGGCAGGGACACCTTCGTGAACCGCAGGAACCCCGATCCGGAAGACGTCCGGCTGGCGCGTGAAGGGTGGCGCACCGCGAAGGGGATCATAAACGAGGGGAAGGCGGACATCGTGGTCCTCGACGAGATCAACTGCGCGATGGACTTCGGGCTTCTCCCGGTCGAAGAGGTGCTGGAGGCGCTCCGCAGCAAGCCCCACGGCATGGAGCTCGTTCTTACCGGCAGGGGGGCGCCGGCGGCGGTCATGGAAATCGCCGACCTTGTGACGGAGATGAGGGAGATAAAGCATTACTACGCGAAGGGCGTCGACGCGCGGGTAGGCGTGGAGCGGTAACGCGCGAGGGAGGGCGAAATGTACGACAGGAAAAAGGTCCGGAAGATTTCCGAAGATAAAAGACGTTGGGAGACGGAGACCCTTGCCCGGGTCCTTTCACGTTCGCCGGAGCGCCAATCCCGGTTCTCCACGGTGTCCGACGAGGAGATAGCCGCACTCTATTCGCCCGACATCATGGAGGAGTTCGATTACGGAAAGCAGCTGTCGTTCCCGGGGGAGTACCCGTACACGCGCGGCGTGCAGCCCACCATGTACCGGGGCAGGCTGTGGACGATGCGGCAGTTCGCGGGCTACGGCTCGGCGGAGGACACGAACGCCAGGTTCAAATTCCTCCTGGCGCAGGGGCAGACCGGATTGTCGACCGCGTTCCACTTCCCGACCCTTATGGGGTACGACTCCGACTCCCCGCGCGCGAAGGGAGAGGTGGGCAAGTGCGGGGTCGCCATCGACTCCCTGAAGGACATGGAGATTCTGTTCGAGGGCATCCCGCTGGACAAGGTCACCACATCCATGACGATCAACGGGCCCGCGGCGATGATATTCGCGATGTACCTGGCCGTAGCGGAGAAGCAGGGCGTCCCGTTCGACAAGCTCGGCGGCACGATCCAGAACGACATCCTGAAGGAGTACATCGCGCAGCACGCCTGGGTCTTCCCGCCCGATCCCTCCATGCGGATCATCACCGACATCATCGCGTACTGTTCCGATTTCGTGCCGAAATGGAACACTATCAGCATCAGCGGATACCACATACGCGAGGCGGGGTCCACGGCCGTCCAGGAGCTGGCGTTCACGATAGCCGACGGGATCGCCTACGTGCAGGCCGGGATCGACGCGGGGGTCCCGGTGGACAAGTTCGCCCCGCGCCTTTCCTACTTCTTCAACGCGCACGTCGATTTTTTCGAAGAGATAGCGAAATACAGGGCCGCCCGGCGGATGTGGGCCCGGATCATGAAGGAACGTTTCAAGGCGAGGGACGAAAACTCCTGGAAGCTGCGTTTCCACACCCAGACGGCGGGATGCACGCTTACCGCGCAGCAGCCGATGAACAACGTCGTGCGCGTCGCGCTGCAGGCGCTCGCCGCCGTGCTCGGCGGAACCCAGTCGCTGCATACGAACTCGATGGACGAGACGCTTGCGCTGCCGACCGAGCATGCGGCCACGATAGCCCTTCGCACGCAGCAGATAATCGCCGAGGAGTCCGGGGCGGCGAACTCCATCGACCCCATGGGGGGGTCTTTCCTCGTCGAGAAGCTTACGGACGAGATGGAGGAGAAGGCCATGGCGTACATCGCGAAGATAGATGCCATGGGAGGCATGGTCAATGCCGTGAAGCGCGGATACCCGCAGCGGGAGATCGCCGACGCGGCGTTCCATTTCCAGCGGCTCGTGGACGCAGGGGCCAAAAAAATAGTCGGCGTCAACTGCTACGAGATGCAGGAGGAGGTCCCGATCCCGCTTCTGAAGATAGACGAAGCCGTCGAGAAGAGGCAGGTCGCAAGGACCCGCGAGGTGCGCCGGAAGCGCAACTCGAAAAAGGTGACGTCGTGCCTTGACGCGCTGAAGGAAGCATCGCTCTCGAACGCGAACCTCATGCCGCTGCTTCTCGATGCGGCGAGGGAATACGCCACGCTCGGGGAGATCTGCGACGCCTTGCGGGAGACGATGGGCACCTACACAGATCCGGCGATGTTTTAAACAAACGATAAGGGGGACGAGATGGCGAGCGCCGCGGCAAGGATCAAGGAAACGGCGGGACGCAAAAAACCGGAGCGCAAGGTCCGCATCCTCATCGGGAAGCCCGGCCTGGACGGACACGACCGCGGGGCGAAGATAATCGCGAGGGCGCTTCGGGACGCCGGGTTCGAGGTCATTTACACCGGCCTCCACCAGACCCCGGAGATGATCGCCAACGCCGCTTCGCAGGAGGACGTCGACGGGATCGGGCTCTCGATCCTTTCCGGCGCGCACAACTCCCTGCTGCCGCGGATCGTGGCGAGGCTGCGAGATAAGAAGATGGGCGACGTCGTGGTCTTCGGCGGCGGGATCATCCCCGACGACGACATACCGAAGCTCAAGAAAAAGGGGGTCGACCGGGTTTTCACGCCGGGCACGACGCTGCAGGAGATCGTCGACTACGTACGGGAACGTGTCAGGCCCAGGAAATAGGGACGAATACCGCCAGGAGGAAAACACGTGAGACCTGTCTACATGGTATCCGGGGGGGTCAGCAAGTTCGAGAAGGCCCGGCCCGACGCGACGTTCCAGAAGATGGTGAAGGAGGCGTTCGACTACGCGATGGGCGACGTGCCCAGGCTTAAAAGCCCGATGATAGACGGCTCGGTGGCGTCCTATTTCTCGGACCATTTCACGCGGCAGCTGATGGCGGGGATCATGGCCACCGATTATTTAGGGCTCTGCCCCAAGCCGAACAAGAGGATCGAGGGCGGCGGGGCCACCGGCGGGCTCTGCTTCCAGGCCGGATGGGAGGCCGTCGCATCGGGGAGGATGGACGTCTGCATCGCCTTTGGCTTCGAGACGATGTCGAGGGTCCAGACCTGGAAGGGGAACGAATTCATAGCCCTGGCCTCCGACGTCAACTTCGACTATCCGGTCGGGGGATTCTATTCGGGTTATTACGCGATGATGGTTAACCGCCACATGCACGAGTTCGGGACCACCGTCGAGCAGCTCGCCATGGTGTCGGTCAAGAACCACATGAACGCCTACGACAATCCGTACGCCCAGAAGCGCAGGCGGCTGACGATTCAGGATGTACGCAACTCCGAGATGGTGGCATACCCGCTGACGCTGCTGGACATCTGCGTCATGTCGGACGGGGCCGCGGCCTGCATCCTCGCCAGCGAGGAGATGGCGTTCCGGCTTACGGACCGGCCGGTGAAGATCACCGGGGTCGGCACCGGGACGGACATGATGCGGATGGCCGACAGGCCGCACGGAGAGGTGATCCTCGCGCCCAACGAAAAGAAGAGCGACTACAAAAACCTCAAGTACCCCGGCGTCCACTCCTTCCGGGCAGGGCGGTCGGCCGGGCTTCAGGCGTACAGGATGGCGGGGATCACGGACCCCATCAGGGAGATCGATTTCGTCGAGCTGCACGACGCCTACACCTCTTCCGAAATCCAGACGTACGAGGACCTGGCCCTCTGCAAGTACGGAGAAGGGGGGAAATTCGTCGAGGAGGGGCACCCGTTCATGCCGCAGATAGACTACGGGCT
>DATBLU010000050.1:0-7022 GCA_036555205.1 Candidatus Deferrimicrobiaceae bacterium | reverse complement strand
GCCGCCAGGATGATAACCGAGGACGAGTTCAGGGCCGCGATGGCCGAGTCGCCGAACGTCGCGGGGTTGGAGCGGAAGGTGGAAAAAACGATGGCATCGCCGCCGCCCGAGGAAAGACCGCCGATTGCGCTTCCTTTGGAGGGGCCGGCCCTGCTGGAATCCCCGCCTGAAAATGGCGCCGGCGAGCCCTCTGCCGGGGAGCCCGAGGCGGCGCAAGCGCCTGGTCAAGTCGTGGTGGAGCGTCCCGCGGAGAAGGAGATGCCCGCCGGTCCTTCACGCTGAACCGGTCAGCGGTCCGGACAATCTTCCGCTATCGCTGGGTCTTTCGAAGGGCCTGCGAAATATCCGCAAGCAGATCGTCCGCGCTTTCGATTCCGACTGACAGGCGCACGAGCGCGGGGGTCAACCCCACCGCGGCCTGCTCCTCGACCGGGATGTCCGCGTGCGTCATCGTTGAAGGGTGAGTGACAAGCGTCTCGACTCCTCCCAGGCTTTCCGCAAGGATGACGGTCTTCAGGGCGTTCAGGAACTTCGGGACCGCCGCCTCCCGTTCCAGCTCGAAAGAGATGACCGATCCGGCCCCTTCGGCCTGGGAGAAATGAAGCTCCCTGCGCCCGTGCCCGGGGAGCGAGGGGTAGAAAACCTTCCTGACCAAGGGGTGTCCCGCCAGGAACGACGCGACCGCCTCCGCGTTCTGCTGCGCCCGCGCAACGCGCACCGGGAGCGTCTTGATCCCGCGCAGGAGCAGCCAGGCGTCGAACGGGGACAGGACCGCCCCGACCGCCTTTTGCGCGAAGTGGATTTTCTCCCCTATCGCAGGGTCCGAGACTATGACGGCGCCGCCGATCAGGTCGTTGTGCCCCCCGAGGAACTTGGTGGCGCTGTGGACCACGATATCGGCTCCCAGCGACAACGGCTGCTGCAGCGCAGGAGACATGAACGTGTTGTCCACGATCGAAAGTATCCCGCGGTCCCGGGCGAGCCGGGCCACTTCACGGATGTCTGCGATCTTCATGAGCGGATTGGTCGGGGTCTCGACGAACAGCGCCTTGGTATTCTTTCCGATCTTCTTGGAAACTGCCGCGGGATCTCCCATGTCGGCGTAATCGAAAGACAGGCCGTAGGGGCGAAGCAGCTTCTCGAACAGGCGGTACGTCCCGCCGTACAAGTCGTCGGAGCAGAGGATGTGATCGCCCGAGGAAAAGAGCGTCATGACCGCCGAAATGGCCGCCATCCCGGAGGAGAACGCCGCCGCGCGCGCGCCTCCCTCGAGGTCGGCCAGGACCTTTTCGGCGGCCTGGCGCGTCGGATTCTCGGAGCGGGAGTAATCGAATCCGCGGTGCTCCCCGAAGGCGTCGTAGCGGTAGATGGCGGTCAGGTAGATGGGGACGCTCACCGCGCCGAAGGCCTTGTCGGCGCCCACGCCCGCCTGCGCGGCCAGCGTCTCGATCGATCGTTTCCGCTTCACCCCCGTCATCCCCCCCGTCGTTTCGTTTTAGATGAAATACATGACGTGGCGCCGCTTCCGCTCCGCCGATTCCTGCTCTTCCCTGGCAAGGTCGGCGAGCGTCCACCTGTCGAGAACCGATTCTATGGCTTCCGACGTCTCCTTGACCAGCCGCGACACCGCAGGCGAAACTTCCTCTTCGCCCGGCTCGCCCTTCTCCCTTCGCCCGACCGGCTGGGTCACCGGCCCTTCTATGGCCCTCAGGATCTCCGTCGAGCGGATCGTCTCCGGACGGCGGCCCAGCAGATAGCCGCCTCCCACCCCCCGCCGGCTCCGAAGGATGCCCGCGTTCTTCAACTCCAGAAGTATCAGTTCCAGGAATTTCTTCGGGATGCCGTTTTTCTCGGCGAGGTCCTTGATCTGGAACGTGGTCCCTTCGGGGAAGCGGGCGGCGTAAATCAGCGCGCGCAGGCCGTATTCCGCTTTTTTCGACAGCCGCATGTTCCCTCCGGCGCTAGTTACCTACTATATCTATTTTATTGATAGGGAATAATTCGTCAAGCAGCGCCGCCGCCTTTCTCGACTTCCAGAAGGAACACTGCTTCTTTTTTCTCCACCCGGGTGACCTTGTGCCCTTCCGTTTTCAGGGAGGAGATCACGTTTTTAAGCGCCTCTTCCTTCAATACGACGTTAAGCCTTCCCGAAGGGCCGACTTTCGTGAGGCCCATCTTGACCTTGACGAACGTCATCGGGCACACGTCCCTTGTTATGTCGAGGACCGGTATCATCCCTTCCGCCCCATCCTTTCGTCTATATGCGCTTCCAGGGCGGGGAACCCCGTCCTTTGAAGGGTGTCGCCGAACCGTTCCCGGGGCTTCCCGTGGGCGCGGAAGAACTCGACCGCAGCCCCGATCGCGTCGATCGCCTCTTCCCCGGTGCGAAGGACCCGAAGGATTTTCTTTCCCAGGAAGGGAACCCTGCCGAACTTCCCCCCGGCGAAGAGCCGGTAGCCCCGGCTTCCTTCCGCCATCGCCCCGGTCGGGCACGACTCGATGCAGTCCCGGCAGCCGATGCAACCGGCAAAGTCGACGGAGACGCGGCCGTTCCCCTCCGAAACGCCGACGACCTTCGTGGGGCAAACCGCCTCGCAGACCCCGCAGAAGGTGCACCCGTCCCGCGTCCATCGCGGCTCGGCGACCCCCTTGACCCCGATGTCGTTCTCCTCCGCCTTCATGCAGTTGTTCGAACATCCCGAGATCCCGACCTTGAACTTGTGCGGGACCGGCTTCCCGTAGAATTCACGGTCCACCGCGTCGGCCAGCGCCGGCGAATCGATCACCCCGCTCGGGCAGACGCGGCAGCCCTGGCACGCCGTCACCGTCCGCACCGTGGGGCCGCACACCCCCACGCCGACGCCGGATGGCATGAGGAACTCCTTCAGGGCGGCCAGGAAATCGGCCGGCACGAAGGGTATCTCCACCCCCTGGCGGGCGGTGAGGTGCACCGACCCCCTCCCGAACCGGTCGGCCGCCTCCTGGATGGCGCGCATCTGGGCCGTCGCGAGCCGCCCCCCCACAACGTGGAGGCGGACGGAGAACAGCCCGGCCTCCTTCTGGCGCATCATGCCGCCTTTTTTCAGCTCCTTGTAGTCGGCTTCGTTCATACGGCCAGGTCCACCTTCGGCACGCCGTCGCCTGCGACACTATCGCCGGCCAGGGCGAGAGACGCGGTCTTTCCGACGAACAGCAGCGCAGGGGACCGGATCCCTGCTTCCGCCGCGAGGCGGGGGAGATCGGCGAGCCTGCCGCGGACAATCCGCTGCCCGCGGCGCGTGCCGTTCTCGACGGCGGCGAACGGCGTATCTCCGGGAATTCCCGCTTTCTCGATCAGGTCCCGGGCGAGGTCCTTCGCCCTGGCGATCCCCATGTAGACCGCGAGCGTTCCGCGGACAGGCAGCCGTTTCCAGTCGATCGCGGTGTCCCGCTTCCCATCCGATTCGTGGCCGGCAAGCAGCGTCACCGAGGAGGCGAGGTCCCGGTGCGTCAAGGGGATCCCGGCGGCGGCGGCGCACCCGGCGGCGGCCGTTATCCCGGGGACGATTTCGAAGGGGATCCCTTCCACGGCCAGGAACTGCGCCTCCTCGCCGCCCCGGCCGAAGACGAGCGGATCGCCGGACTTCAACCGTACGACCGATTTCCCCTCCCGCGCGAACCGCGCCATTGCCGCGTGGATCGCCGACTGTTTCAGCGCGGAGCCGTGGCCGGCGGTCTTCCCTCGACGGGCGAAGC
The DNA here is from genome assembly GCA_036555205.1 of Candidatus Deferrimicrobiaceae bacterium. Taxonomy (GTDB): domain Bacteria; phylum Desulfobacterota; class Deferrimicrobia; order Deferrimicrobiales; family Deferrimicrobiaceae; genus FEB-35. The sequence continues at coordinate 3,287 of DATBLU010000050.1, read as the reverse complement.
AGATCTTTACGGCCTTCGGGGAAGCGAGCGACAGGATCTCCCACGGGACGAGATAGTCGTGGAGCACCACGTCAGCGCCGCGCAACAGCCCCAGCGCCCGTACGGTCAGGAGATCGGGATCGCCCGGACCCGCGCCGACTATGTACACGATCCCTTTCGATGCCGGGGTTCCTTTGCGCCTTCGGCCCCGCTCGAAGCGGACCGCGAGCTCCGCCTTGCGGTCCTCCAGGTATTCGCGGATCGCCCGTGCGGCACCGGGATTCTTCCCGGACGTGGAGATCGCCAACGTGAACGATCCCGCCGGAACGACCGCGGGAAGAATGAAAGTGCACTCGGCCGGAACGTCCGCGACGTTCACGGGGATCCCGAGGCGCCTTGCCTCCCGCGCCACCGACCGGTTCGCCGCCGGGTCGGAAGCGGCGGCGAAAGCCATCGCCATCCCTCCGAGATGTTCCGGCAGGAAGGGGGACCGGATTCCGCGCACCTCCCCGCGCTCCACTCTCCCGCGAACCGGGTCGGAAAACCTGGTCGCGACGACTGTCACTGCGGCGCCGTGCGCCAGGAGGCCGCCGATCTTCCGCTCCGCGACCTTGCCCGCCCCCACGACGAGGACAGGCGTCCCGCGGATATCGCAGAATATCGGGAAGTATCTTCCGCCCTTCGTCATATTCGCCTCACAGGTAATATTCCGGTTCGGGCTTCCCGAACGGATCCGGAAGAACGCTTCCGCGCAGCGCCTCCACGCGCACTTCGTCTCCCCCGGCGAGCTTGCCGGCCATCGCGTGGCTGCGCAGGAGGAGCGCGGTCAGCGAATATCCTTCATCCGTCGCAAGCGTCGCGCGCAGGTGGGTCCCCTGGAAGGAGACGGATTCGACCTTTGCCGGCGACTGGCCCGCCTCGGGGATTCCCGGCGGGTGTACGGAGATGTCTTCCGGTCGCAGGATAACCTTGACCCAGCTTCCCTCCGTCGGCGGCCTGTCGCCGGCCATCCGGATGGCGAGGCTTCCCGAGTATGCGTAGCCGCGGTACATCCGGCCCGGCAGCACGTTGACGTCTCCGACGAACCGGGCGACGAACTCCGTGGCGGGTTCCTGATAGATATCGCGTGGAGGAGCGACCTGCTCGATCCGCCCCTCGTTCATCACGGCGATCCGGTCCCCCAGCTCCATCGCCTCTTCCTGGTCGTGGGTGACGATCACGGCGGTGATCCCGACCTTCTTCTGGATTGTCCTGATCTCCCGTCGCAGCCGCTCGCGCACCTTCACGTCCAAGGCCGATAGCGGTTCGTCCAGGAGCAGAAGCTTCGGCTCCACCGCGAGCGCGCGCGCAAGGGCGACCCGCTGCCGCTGCCCGCCTGAAAGCCTGTCCACAGGGCGGTCCGCCTCCTCGGAGAGGCCCACCAGATCGATCATCGCGCCTGCCTTCCTGTTCCTCTCGCCCGCCTCCATGCCTCGGATCCGGAGACCGAACGAGATGTTCTCTACGACGGTCATCCGGGGGAAGAGGGCGTAGTCCTGGAAGACGAATCCGACGCCGCGCTCCCGGGCCGGAGTATTTTCCATGTCCTTTCCCTCGATCCGCACCGATCCGGCATCATGCGGGAGCAGACCCGCCACGACCCTGAGGAGCGTTGACTTGCCGCACCCGCTCGGGCCCAGCAGCGCCATCAGCTCGCCGCTTTCCACGGAGATCGACACGCCGTCGAGCACCGTTTTTTCGCCGAACGACTTCCGTATTCTCTCGGCGGAAAGGTGGGTCGTCATGCCCGCCCCTCCTTCATCCCCCGGCCGGCCTGGACGAACTGGAGGAGTAGCAGGATAAGGAAGGAGGCGAGCGCAAGCAGGATCGCGATGGCGGAGGCCCCCTCGACGTCGCCGGTGTTGAACCGGGAGAAGATGTAGAGCGGAGCGGTCTGGGTCCGACCGACGAGGTTTCCCGAAACCATTATCGACGCCCCGAACTCCCCGAGCGACCGGGAGAAGGTGAGAAACGATCCGGCGACGAGACCCTCTTTTATGGACGGAATGGTGACGAGGAGAAACACCTGCCACTCTTTCGCGCCGAGCGTCCGCGCGGCGTCCTCTCCGGAGCGGGGGGCGGATTCGAGAACGGCCCCCACGGCCCGAACCATGAACGGGAAGGTGACGAAGACGTGGCCCAGGAGAAGCCCGGGGAAGGAGAACATCAACTGGATGTTCCGTTCGCCCAGAAACTCACCGAAAGGGCCGAGCGGCCCATACAGGAGGAGGAGCGCGAACCCGGTGACCACCGTCGGGATCGCGAGCGGGATGTCCACGAGGGCGTTGATCGCCCTTCGACCGGGGAACCGGTAGCGGGTGAGGACGAAGGCCATCGCCGTCCCGATCAGGCCGTTCACGACGGTGGTCGCCAGCGCGACCACCGCCGTCAGCCGCAGCGCCCCGAGGGCGCCCGGCTCCCGGAGCCGGCTCCAGAAGATCCCGAGCCCCTCCCGCACCGCGTAGCTGTTGAGCGACACCAGCGGCAGCAGGATGAGGACCAGGAACAGCCCGACCGCGGCGGCGAACACCGACCACCGCACCAGGGCGTCGAGATTCCGGAGCCGGCCCGGGGTCATGCCTATTTCTGCTGCGTCTTCTTCCATGCGTTTTCGATCACGTTCTTTCTGGCCTTCTGCCACCCCCCGAGATCGTCCACCGTGAACGGCTCGGCCACAGTTGCGTACTTGGCGTGAAACTCCTTTTCCACCCTGCTGTCCACCGGGCGGAAGCCGTACTTCGCGTACGAACGCTGCGCCTCCGCGGAGTAGAGGAACTTGATGAACTCGCCGACGGCGTGTTCCTGGTCCGGCCGGATGTTTTTATCGATCCGCGCGACCTTCCACTCGGTCTCGATCGTCTTCTTAGGCACGGAGATCGCGTAGTCGCGCCCCTTGGCCTTCTCCAGCAACGCCTCGTTCTCGTACGTAACTATTGCGTCCCCGAACCCCGCGTCGAACTGGACGAAGGTCTGCCGCGCGGATTCGGGCTGCGCGATGACGTTCTTTTCCACAGCAGAAAGGAGCTTGACCCCCTCGTCCTCCGGCCCGAACGTGAGGTTCTTGAAGTTCGCTCCCGCCCCGTACATGGCGAATATCGCCCACTGTGCGCCGCCCGAGGTGTCGGGGCTCGCGTGGAGGACCTTGACCCCTTGCCGGGCCAGGTCCTGGTAGGTCCGCAGTCCTTTAGGGTTGTCCTTCCGGGTGACGAAGATGATCACGGACTTGATGACCGACCCCTTTTTGGGATTCGCCCGCCAGTCGGAGGAGA
>DATBLU010000041.1:0-2709 GCA_036555205.1 Candidatus Deferrimicrobiaceae bacterium | reverse complement strand
GCGTCAGCCTGAGCAGGACCCCCCCCGCGCCGCCGTTGTATAGCACATGCCGGATGCTATAATGAAAAACTATGCCAAAGCGCGTCTACATCGAGACGTTCGGCTGCCAGATGAACGAGGTGGATTCCGCGAGGATGATTTCCCTCCTTGAATCGGCGGATTACCGCCCGGCGAACTCAATCGCGGAGGCGGACCTCGTCCTTTTGAACACCTGCAGCATCCGCGAAAAGGCCGATCAGAAGATACGCAGCGCGCTGGGGGAATTGCGGCGGTGGAAGAGCGGGCGCAAGGGACGCCTGGTGGCCGTGGGAGGGTGCCTGGCGCAGCAGCAGGGCGCCCGCCTGGCCGAAAAGGCTCCCCACGTGGACATAGTATTCGGAACCCACAACATCGGCCGCCTTCCGGACCTTGTCCGGAGGGCGGAAAATGCGATTCCCTCCATGGAAATCGACTTTTCCGGGGACACGAGCCATTGGGATGCGCCGCCGTACATCCCTTCAGGCGCGTCCAGCGCTATGGTGACGATAATGCAGGGGTGCGAAAACTTCTGCGCGTACTGCATCGTCCCATATGTGAGGGGGAGGGAGATCAGCCGGCCCTCCGGAGAAATCCTGGACGAGGTCCGCGGTCTTGCGGACCGGGGAGTGTCCGAAGTGATCCTGCTGGGGCAGAACGTAAATTCCTACGGAAGAAAGGAAGGGGAGATTGCGTTCCCCGCACTGCTCCGGCGGATCGCGCGCGTCCCGGGAATCGCGCGGATCAGGTTCGTCACTTCGCACCCCAGGGACCTGGATCGGGATACGATCGACCTGTTCGGCGATATGGAGACGCTTTGCCCCCACATACACCTTCCGGTCCAGTCGGGCTCCGACCGGATTCTTGCGGCGATGGGACGGGGCTACACGCGCAAGGATTACCTGGAGAAGATATCCGCTCTGCGCAGGGCCAGGCCCGGGATGGCGTTCTCGTCCGATTTCATCGTCGGCTTCCCGGGTGAAACGGAATCCGATTTCGAGGAGACGCTCTCCGTCATGGAGGAGGTCCGCTACGATTCCGCATTTTCCTTCAAGTTTTCCCCTCGCCCCGGGACACGCGCCGCTTCTTTTGCGGGCGCCGTTCCGGCCGAAGCCGCGGGCAGACGGCTTCGCCGTCTCCAGTCCCTGCAGGACGAGCACACGCGCGAGCGCCTTGCCGCCTGCATAGGGAGGGAAATGGATGTGCTGGTGGAGGGTCCGAGCGCAAGGGACGCCTCGCAATTGTGCGGGCGGACCTCCTGCCACAAGTTCGTAAACTTTTATCCAGAAAAAACCCGGACAGGGTCGCTCCGGACGGTGGCCATTCGTTCCGCCGGAGCCCACACGCTTTCGGGTGCGGAAGGAGCCCCCCGTGGCTAAAGAGATGCAGATCGTGGGAATCACGATAGATCCGGCGACCCAGTCGCCTATTGTCATCCTGCGGGACCTGGCCAACCAGAACATTCTCCCGATCTGGATCGGCATCCTCGAAGCCAACGCGATCGCCGTGGGACTCGAGAAGGTCCAGCTCCCGCGCCCGATGACCCATGACCTGCTGAAGAGCGTCATGGACAAGACCGGAGTCCGTTTGCTGAAAATCGAGATCACGGACATCAAGGAAAACACCTACTTCGCCGAGCTCCACCTGGAGGCTAACGGGAAGGCGCTGGTGATCGATTCCCGGCCGAGCGACGCTCTTGCCTTATCGATCCGGCTGGGCGCCCCGATCCTCGTCCACGAGGCGGTCATCGAGAAGGCCGTCCGCGTCGATGCGGAGGCCGGCCCCGGGCAGGAGAAGGACAAGTGGGCCGAGCTCCTGGAGAAGATGGACCCGGAAGAATTCAGCAAGTACAAGATGTAGCCGTCCGGGAGACCATGGACGCAACGCGCATATTGGTCGTTCAGGAAGACGCCGGCGCGTCGCGGGAAATGCGTCTCGTCGTCCGGGACCACCCTGTGGAAATCGAATTCCGCCCCCCCTCCCTTCTCGCCGCAGGAGCGACGGACCTGTCGTCTTACTGCGCCGTAGCCGCGTCCATGGATTGCGCCCGCGCCGAGTTCCTCGATGCCTTCCGCCAGTGCGGGAAAAGCGGCCCTCCCCTGTTCTTCTTCCGGGGAACGCCGCCGCTGCGCGAAGTGGCCCGCTGGGTCCTGTGGACGGACCTTTCCGAGGAAGGCGCTGGAACCGCCGAGCGCCGCCTTCTTTCGGAAAGCCTCGAGTATTACTCGCTCGCCTCGCTCTACCAGCAATGCCTGAAAATCATGACGTCCCAGGACGAGGAAAAGCTCCTTGCGCAGATAACCGACACCTTCGTACGCGAGCTGGGCGCGGAAAGCTGCGTTATCTGGCTCGGCTCCTCGTCCGATCCCGACGAGATGATGATCGCCTCCGTGAGGGGAGTTATCGGCATAGACGGCGAAGGATCGCGCTTTTTCCTTTCCCAGATGGAATGGGCCGAGTCCGTCTGGAAGGGTAAACCGTTCATCGCGCCCACCGGGGCCGCCGGCCCGAACGCCGCTGCGAGGGAGACGGCTTCGCCGCTTTACATCCCCCTGGTCTTCCATGAGAAGGCGATAGGCCTGGTCAAGCTCGGCGACAGGACCGACCGCAAGCCGTACGGCGAGGGCGAGATGTACATGGCCAGGATAATCGCGGATTACGCCGCTTTCTCGCTGAGGACCGCGGACAGGCTGT
>DATBLU010000009.1:0-6508 GCA_036555205.1 Candidatus Deferrimicrobiaceae bacterium | reverse complement strand
GCCGGGCGCGAGTATGACGATGTCGGCGTCTATTTTCTTCGCCTCGTACAGCTTCGTCGGGGACAGGTGGGCGATCTGCCTCTCCCCCGCCTCCTCGAAAAATATCCGTTGCGCGTCCTCGAACCCCACCGAAAGAAGGGGGTGCGCGCCCGCGCGCAGCACCTCGCGATAGACCTCCAGCGCCAGCGGACGCGCCAGGTCGCCGCAGGATATCCTCACTATCTCTCCCTTCCTGGCTTTAACAGAGTGCCGGACCAGGATGCCTGCCAGCCGCCGGACCTGCGCTTCGGATCCCATGGATGTCCCTCCCCGGTGATTATTCCCCGCGCTTTACCGCCTCGATGGCGGCCATCTTCTTTTTTGCTTCTTCCACTTTTTTCCGGGCGCGGGCCAGGACCTCGCCGTCGACCGACTCGCGGTTGAAGGCGTAGCACGTGTCCGCAAGCGACGGGGACTGGAGCCCGAGCTGGCGGTTCTCCTCCATGTCCAGAGCGAGGATCCCTTCCCATTTCTGCCCGTGGATGCTGTAAGAGCCCACGAAGATGGAACGGAACGTGGACTCTATCATCTCGTATACGTGGGTGCAGCCGAGGTTCCTGGGGATGCGCTCCTTGACGCTCTTCAGGCCGCCGCGCTCCAGTACGCCGATCCCCTTAAGCGAGGAGAGCATCTCGATAGGCTTTTTCTCGCAGCACGGATAGGGGATCCTCTCCATCTTCCCCCCGATCTCCTCGATGCGGAACCCGTCGTCAAGGAGGATGGCAAGGTTCATGTCGTGATAGTCGTCGTGCATGCGGGAGAGGGCGAGAACCTTGCCGTCCTCCAGCTTGTACATTTCGCACTTTACGATGCGGCCGAAGACCTGCTTATGGTGCTTGGCCAGCGCCGTGATTTCCTCGTGGTCCATTGCCCTACACCTCTTTCCGCCCGGGACCTGCAAGCCCCCGAAGCGTCGCCAGGTTCCTCACATCCATTTCGAATTCGTCGTCCCCGTCCTTGGGCGTCTCGAGCACCATGGGCAGACCGCTGAACGCGCGGTGGGTCAGGATCCGCCTGAATGCGTCGAGGCCGATCTTCCCTTCGCCTATGTGGAAATGCCGGTCCACGCGGCTTCCGAATTCGGTCCGCGAGTCGTTCAGGTGCCACATCCGGACCAGCGGCGGAATGGCGCAACGCTCCATTTCCGCCAGCAGGTCATCCCATCCGCCGGCTCCCGAAATATCATACCCGGCCTCGAACAGGTGCGCGCTGTCCAGGCAGACCGCCACGTCCGGGGGCCCCCCGGCTGCGTCCAGGAGCCGCCGGATCTGCTCCATCGTGCGGCCGATCGAATTCCCCTGCCCCGCCGTGTTCTCGAGGAGCAGTGTCACACCCTTGGGGAACCTGCCGAATGTACGCAGCCCCTGCGCGATCCGCGCGATCCCCTCTTCCTCCGGGTCCTCCCCGCTCGATCCCGGATGCAGCACCAGGTGCGGGACCGACAGCATCGCCGCGCGCGACGCCTCGTCCTCGAGCGCATACAGGGATCGCGTCCGGACCGACTCCTTCGCGGATGCCAGGTTGATGAGGTAGGCGCAATGGATCGCCACCGTGGCGACGCCGGTGCGGGCGGTCTCGTCACGGAATCCCCGGACGTCCTCCTCCTCCAGGGCCTTTCCCGTCCACCGGGTCTGCTGCTTGGAAAAAATCTGGATGACGTCGGCGCCGATCGCTTTCCCCCGTCCGGGGGCGGTGGCGACCCCTCCCGCAACCGAGACGTGGGCGCCCAGCAGCGGGAGCCTGCGGCCGGGAGCCACCTTTATCTTCGCTCCAGCCGGTGGCACTGCCGGCAGTTCTTCTTGCGGAGCGGATGCTCCGCGGTCATCGGGAACTCCTTCCCTTCGCCGTGACAGGAGAAGCATTCCGCGTCGGTGGCGGCTTTAAGGTGGGGCTCCGTTCGGCTCAGGTAGCGGGGACGGCCGGTGAGGTACAGCACCATGAGCAACGCGACGACCACCGTCACCATGATCAGGAAATGGATGTCCTTGGTCTTCATCATCTCCGACGCTCCCCGCCGCCGGATTTCCGCACGTGCAGAACGCATTCGTCCTTCCCCTCCCCGCGGGTGCCGTCGAAGCTGAGAGAAAACCCCAATGCCCCCTCCCACGTGCCGAAATCGACCGAGCGGGCTACACGGCAAAGAAGCGACGTCTCCTCCGGCGGGAGCCCCATATCCTTCCACTGGTCGACCAGCGGGCAGCGGGACATCGCGATAACCGCCTCTTCGCCGCTCGCGGCGACGACGCGCGGAGCGAACTGGTATTGCTTCACGGGATCCTGGCTCGCGAATTCCCTCGCCGCCTGCACCAGGTCCCCGGTGCGCGCCGCAAGCGAGTAGCCCTTCAAGGATTTTTCCTTCCCGTGGGCATGTATCGCCTCGCACATGGCGGCGACCGCCGCTTCATCGCCCATTTTTTCCTTGAGAACGCGCAGCAGATGAGCATAGACGGCTGCGCGCTGGCGAGTGGCCTGCGCTACTTTTTCCCCCGCATCAGGCATCCGGTCTCCTTCCCCCGAAAAGGTAAAAGTTGATTGTAGGGCCGGATCCGCCCTTTTTTCATCAACTTTTTGTGTTTTATTATTTTCCCGATTTGCCATAATGAAACAAAACGCCGAAACGGCGGGAGGCGAGATGAAACCCGTTTCCGTGTACCGCGTTAATTATGCCAGGAAAACGAGGGTACTGGTAGGGACGGTGATCGAACGCCGCAAAGAGGAACGGGGAGACAACATGATCGGCCTCCTCCGTCTCGCAAGGGAAAAATTCGCCGCTTCTCCCGAGGAAGCATTTTTTATCGCCCTGGACAGGCAGGAGGCGAAGCACTCGCGCGGGGAGGGAGGGCGGACCCTCCCGCCCCGCTAGCTTTCCCCCGCAAGTCAGCGTGAGGACGCCGATTTCGCCTTTCCCTCGTCCTTCTTCTCCGGCATTGCCGCTATTTTCAGGTATTCGCTCCTGATGTACTGCTTGAAATTCCGCACCGCGGGCTTGCCCGCCGGGTCGTCCGCGGACTTTCCTTCCTCCGAGGGACGCAGAAGCTCGTAGTAGCGGACGCCTCCCGCGGTGGCATAGGACCGGGACGGGACTAGAACCGTCGGCTCCTCCCCCTTCCGCGAGCGCCAGACCGAGCATCCGACCAGCTTGAGTCCGGAAAGCAGACCTTCCTCGAAATGGATTTCCACGTCCGCCAGCTTCGATTCCGGCGTCCCGCCGTGGTTCAGAACGTAATGCACTCTCATGGCACGACCTCCCGGTTATAAGTTGCCCCGGGATAGCGCAAACGCCGTGCCGGCGCCGGTGCGCTCCACCAACGGAAGGCGCTACACCATCATGTTGTAAGGGTCGACGTCGGCATCCATGCGGACGCCGTGCTTTCTCACGACTTCGCGGAGGGGGCGCAGAAGCGCGGGAAAGAAATCGCCCACCGGAAACCGCGCGGGCATCTTGAGCAGGATTTGGTACCGATGCTTCCGCTTCACAAGGGGGATCGGCGACGGGGCGGGGCCGAGCAGCAGGACTCCCGCGGCGGAAACGGGCCCCTCAAGCGCGGCGGCCGCTTCCTCCGCCGCCTCGCGGACCTTGTCGGCTTTCGATCCCCAGAGGCGAAGCAGGAGCATGCGGCCGAACGGCGGGTAGCCCAACGATTCCCGCGCCGCCAGCTCCTCCGCCATGAATCCTGCGAAATCGTGCATGGCCGCCATGCGGACGCAGACGTGGTCCGGTGAAAGCGTCTGGACGATCACCTTCCCGGGGCGGTCGCCCCTTCCCGCGCGCCCCGCGACCTGCGTGAGAATCTGGAATGTCCGTTCCGCGGACCGGAAATCCGGAAAGGAAAGGGAGAGGTCGGCCAGCAGCACCCCTACGAGCGTCACCTCGGGGAAATCGTGCCCCTTGGCTATCATCTGGGTTCCCACGAGGATGTCCACGTCGCCCGCCTGCATCCGCGCAAGGATCTCCCCATAGGCCCCCTTGCGCCGGCTCACATCGGAGTCGAGGCGCGCGACGCGGGCGTCCTTCCACCGCTTCGCCGCCCATGCAAGCAGGCGCTCCGTGCCGATGCCGACCTGTGCGATCTTGTGCCCACCGCACGCGGAGCACTTGTCGGGGGCCGGGGCGCGCGCGTTGCAGTAGTGGCACAAGAGCGCATCGTGCTGCCTGTGGAAGGTAAGCGAGACCCGGCAGTTCCGGCAGCGCACGGTCTCCCCGCAGTCCAGGCAGGTTACGGCGGGCGCATATCCCCTCCTGTTCAGGAACAGCATCGCCTTCTCCCCGCGCGAGAGGGCCTCTTCGACGGCCTCTTCCAGTTCGGGAGAGAAGTAGCGGTCGGCGCCCCGCATCGATGCCCGGCCCTTGAGATCGACGATCCTGATTTCCGGAAGCTCCCTGCCGCCTATCCGCTCCGGCAGGGAGAGTAGCGTCGCCTCTCCCGTCCGCGCCATTTGGACCGATTCGGCGGACGGCGTGGCGGATCCCAGCAGGACGACGCAGTCCTCCAGCTTCCCGCGCATCAGCGCGAGGTCGCGCGCCTGGTAGCGGATGCCGTCCTCCTGCTTGTAGGCCGAATCGTGCTCCTCGTCGATTATGAACAGGCCCGGCGCCGGGAACGGAGAAAAGACCGCGGAGCGCGCGCCGATCGAAAGGAAGACCTCGCCGGCCCGGACCTTTCTCCACTGGGCCGCGCGTTCGGCCGGAGAAAGCCCGCTGTGCAGGACCGCCACCCCCTCGCCGAAGCGCGATTTCACCCGGCCTAGAAGCTGCGGCGTCAGGGCGATCTCCGGGACGAGGAACACGGCCTGCCTCCCCGTTAGCCGGACCTGCTCGATCGCCCGCAGGTAGACCTCCGTCTTTCCGGATCCCGTGATTCCGTGGAGCACGAACGCCGAGAACTTCCCGGACGCAAGCGCAACACCGATCTTGGCCAGGGCCGCCTCCTGGCTGGGCGTGGGCACGATCTCCCCCGAGACGTCGGGGAGATGCGCCGCGGAAAAGCCCACCGGTTTCTCCCGCACCGATGCCGATAAAAGCCCCTTCGCCGCCATCCTCCTGGCCGCGTCCGCGCCGCCGGGAACGAGCGCCGAAAGATCGGACGCCGATAATTCCCCCGCCGCGGCTACCGCCGCCGCCACTTGCCGCTGCTTGGGCGTCAAGGGCGATCCGGAGGCGCCCTGCGCCGGGCGGAAATACGTTTCCGTTCGGGGGGCTGACGGAGCCTCCCTTCGCGGAAGCCCGCGGGGCAGGGCCGCGCGCAGCATCTCGCCTATCGGCGCAAGGCACTCCCGCGCCGCGGCGGTGAGGAACGCGAGGTGGCGCGCGGTGACGTACGGCTCCTCGTCGAGGAAGGCGAGGACCGGCTTCGCCTCCCGTCCGTAGAGAGAGGAGCCGTCCACGTGCGAGACGATCAGGCCGGTGACCCGGCGCGGCCCGAAGGGGACGAGGACGCGTACTCCGATCCCCGCGCGGCCTTCCTCACCCTGCGGAACGAGATAGGTAAAGGTATGGTCGATCGGCAGCGGCACCGCCACTTCCACGTGCAGCGGCGCTATCATTGGCGCGGACATCGTGAGGTCATATTACCCCGACTTGAAAAACGACAAATTGTCCGTGTATTGGAAAGCGGACGGCGTGTATGCCGTAAAGCGGGGCTACGCGGCGACAAACCGACGAATATCCACCTGCACTCCTGCCCGCGCGGCCTCTTCCGCATCCTTCAGAAGACGCCGGGTGGTTTCTTCTCCGACATACTCTTCGCCGCAATTTCCGCACACCTCGGCTGGAACATCCTTGATCACCAGCGTCGTCCCGCTTCTTTCCAGCGTCACCGTCGCCGTTCCATGCGTTGTGCTTCCGTGCTTGCAGACCACGCACTTCATTTCTTTCTCCTCCTGAATCCCGGTTCCCATTGTTCCGGATCCGGCTCATACACCGTGATAACGATCGTTTCTCCGACTCCGGTATTGTCCGCAATTACCACGTGGAGAAACCGATTCTCGCTTTCTCCCGAAACCAACCTGCTCGGATAGGGAACATCATCAGGGTATTCCTCAATTACTTCTCCCGTATCCAGCACGTGTCGGACGTCCGCCTCGGTGATCCGTCTTTGGAACATTCGTTGGATCGCGTGCACCCTGAAAACCAATTTTTCAGTTCCCGGCTTCATCTTCTCATGGAACTTTACTTGAATCGAACTGGAATGTCTAAAGACCCGCATTGGAGAGAGATGAGATGGTGGAGGAGAAGGGATTTGCCCGATGAGCCTCGGGCCTACCAGGGCCCTCGGCCGCCCGGCAGCTCGGCTGCCTTCCGCCCTCCGCAAGGTCGGGCTCATCCTCGCTGCTCGCTCGGCGGCAGCCTCGCGTTCAAATCCCCATGGGGTTCGCCGAAGCTCCAAAGCGAATCCCCGGAGCTTCGGCGGGACACCAAATTTTGCATTGAGGAAGAATAGGCAAAATTTGGTGGAGGAGAAGGGATTTG
>DATBLU010000339.1:0-12929 GCA_036555205.1 Candidatus Deferrimicrobiaceae bacterium | reverse complement strand
GGTAATCCCTTCGTCATACCGCCCGCTCCACGCGTAGAGCACGCCTAACATGCTGTGCGCATCGGCCAGCGAGCCATTCAAGGCCAGGGCCTTTTGGATGAATTCGGTGGCCTTCGCTATGGAGTCCTTGGGGCGGCTCGTTCCGAGAAACACCTCCAAGTAGTGGGTCGTACCCAACAACGCGTAGGCTTCTGCGTACTTCGGATCCAGGGCAATCGCTTCCTCCGCCATGCGCCGGGCCAGGGCAATGCTCTCCCGATTCCCCTTGTAACGATTTTCACGACCCTGCATGAGTTTCAGGTAGGCTTCGAGACTCTTCGTGCCTTTCGCCCACGCGCGGGCCTGCTCGCCGGCGGTCAGATTCACGGACATCGCCGACGTGATCTTCAGAATGACCTCGTCCTGAAGACCGAAGATGTCCTTCAGGTCGCGATCGTACGATTCGGCCCACACGTGCTGGCCCGAGATCGCATCGATCAGCTGGACGTTGATCCGGATCCGGCCGCTGGATTTCTGTACGCTCCCCTCCAGAACGTACCGGACGCCAAGCTCCTCGCTCACCTGCTGGACTTTCACCGGCTTGCCTTTGTAGGTGAACGTCGAGTTCCGGGAGATGACGAACAGCGCCGGGATTTTCGACAGGGACGTGATGATCTGTTCCGTGAACCCGTCCGTGAAATACTCCTGCTTTGGGTCACCCGTCATGTTCTCGAACGGAAGCACGGCGATGGAAGGCTTATCGGGAAGCGGGAGCGCCGCCTTCTGTACTGAACCAATCGCAACCGGCGGCAAGGGGGGCCGGTCGAAATATTTCTTGACCACCAGTCCTCCGCCAACCTGCAAAAGCGCGACGGCGACGGTCAATGCCACCTTCTGCCATTGCTTCATCCTGGACCAGAACTTCCCGATCATTTTCCACTTCGGATCAGGTTCCAGCACGACGCGATACACCCGAACGGTTTCAGGGATGTTTTCGGCGCCACGCTGTCCCAGGTCCTGATACCCCACGTCCAGCTTGTTCTTCACCTGGTCATGGGCGCTTCTGGAAACGCAGATCCCTCCCCCATCCGCCAAACTGTTCAACAGGGCGGCGACGTTGACACCATCGCCGTAGATCTTCCCTTCTTCCTCGATGACATCTCCAAGATGGATCCCGATCCGAAACGGCAGCCTGCGCTCTTTCGGCAGCTCTTCGTTCCGGCCCTTCATCTCCTTCTGGGTCTCCACCGCGCACTCCAGAGCGTCCACCACGCTTGCGAACTCGGCGAGGAAGCTGTCCCCGTGAATCGCCACAACACACCCTTTGTGCTTCTCGACGAGAGAGGAAATGAGCTGGAGATGGGCCTTCAGGGTGGTGAGGGTACCCGCCTCGTCCTCCCCCATGAGGCGGCAGTACCCTTCGGCACCCGCGCACAGGATGGCCGCGAGCTTCCGGTTCATTTCTGGATATATCGGGGAAGAAGGTCGAGAACCCGCATTGTTCCTCCCCGAAAGCCAGGATGATCTTGCGATCTTCTCGAAGGAGGAATGATCGGCGCCGTGCAATGAATCTATTCTTTCAATCGGAGCTTGTCAAACAAGGGCGGACGTCACTGGTTGTCCACGGTGTGAGCCACGAATTAGCCACTCGGGCCGTTTTCACGAAAAAAGGGACTCCGGCGGGAAGCCGAAATCCCTTTGGTATTGCTCTGGTGCCGAAGGGGGGACTCGACCGCCTGAGCCTCCGCGATCACGCGATCGGCCGCTGCGGCAGGTCGAGGGACTTCCGCCCTCCTAAAGTCGCGCTCATCCTCGCTACTCGCTCGGCGTCCCTCTCCCGTTCTCATCCCCCCTTCGGCTCGAGATGAAATAAGAATGGGAGCCACGGCCAAAACCGGGCTCCCTGAGAAATTTCATCATGGTGCCGAAGGGGGGACTCGACCGATGAGGCTTGGCCATCTGGCCATCGCCCCTTGCGGCAGGGCTCGGGGCTGACGCGCTCCGCAAGGTCGCGCTTTTCCTCCTGCTCGTCGGCGCCCCTCGCCCGTTCGAGTCCCCATGGACGGCAATGGTTTTGGGATAAAGATTGGTTGTGGTGCCGAAGGGGGGACTCGAACCCCCACGGGTTTCCCCACCACCCCCTCAAGATGGCGTGTCTACCAGGTTCCACCACTTCGGCACTCCGAGGAAAAACCATGGTATCCGCCCACTGCGCGAAAATCAAGCGTTGGAACGCGCGCGGAACATCCTTTCCAAATCCCTGCTGAACTTGTAATCTCTTAGGGAAAATCCTGCTTGGGGGGGGACCTCGGAATGGCACCGGAAGAGCGGATCAGCCATGGAGGACTGTACCGGAACGCGGTCAGTTTCTTCGGGGCGCTCGTCGCTGGCGGCAGCGTCCTTCTCATCATCTTCTCTATTGCGCTTGATTTCAGCCTCAAGCGCTCCAGCCCGTACATCGGCATCTTCACCTACATGGTCTTCCCCGCCCTCTTCGCCATCGGCGCGATCATCTTCCTGTACGGGATGCGGCGGGAAAGCCGCCGCAGGCTTCGGGTGGGAAGCGATGTGGCGCTCGCCTACCCGCGCCTCGACCTGAACGACCCGGTCCACCGGAAGCGATTCAGCTATGTCGTCCTCGGCGGAACGTTCCTGGCCATCTTCATGGCCTTCGTAACCTACAACGCCTTCCTGTACTCGGAGTCCGTCTCATTCTGCGGGACGCTCTGCCATTCGGTGATGAAGCCCGAATACGAGGCGTACAAGGCGTCGCCCCATGCCAAGGTGAGCTGCGTGGACTGCCACGTGGGGCACGGCGCCTCCTGGTACGTCAAGGCCAAGGTCTCCGGGGCGCGCCAGGTCCTGGCGGTGATCATGAAGTCGTACCCCACCCCGATCCCGACCCCGATAGAGAACCTGCGCCCCGCAAGGGAGACGTGCGAGGAGTGCCACTGGCCGGCCAAGTTCTTCGGGACCCAGCTCATGCAGATCCCGCATTTCCGATACGACGAGAAGAACACGCCCGAACAGATCAGCATCGGGGTCAAGACGGGCGGCGGCAGCGCGGCTCTTGGCGGGACCGCCGGGATCCACTGGCATATGCTCATCGACAGCAAAGTCAGTTACTCGGCCCTCGATCGCCAAAAGCAGGAGATCCCGCGGATCGAGGTTCGCCATGTCGGCGGACGCGTGGACGAGTACACGAGCCTCGACTACAAGGGAACCGAGGATCAGCTGCGCGCTCTTTCCAGGGACGAGATGGATTGCATGGACTGCCACAACCGGCCCACGCACACGTTCGATCCTCCGGAGATGGCGGTGGACCGTGCGATGACGACCGGCGTCATCCCTCGGACGCTCCCCTGGGTCAAGAAGGTGGTCGTGGACGCCCTCGTCCGCGAATATCCCAGCCGGGAGAAGGCCCATGAGGGGATGCTTGCCGAAATCGGCGACTTCTACGCGAAGCGTTATCCCGACGTATATAAAAAGCGCGCCGCCGAGATCGAAAAGACCGTTGCGACCGCCGTTGCTATCTACGACCGCAGCGTCTTCCCGGAGATGAAGGTCAACTGGAAGACCTACCCTTCCAACATCGGACACCGGAACTGGCCGGGATGCTTCCGGTGTCATGACGGACGGCACGTATCGAAGACGGGCAAGGTCTTGAGCATGGAGTGCAGCGTCTGCCACACACAGCCTGTGCGGTCGCAGCTCATGCCGCTCGGAACCGTCGTAACCACAAGCAAGCTGTCCTGGCACCCGATCGAGCTCGAGGGCAAGCACAGCCGCATTTTGTGCAACAGGTGCCACTCGGCCGGGTTCCGGCCCCCTTCGGACTGCGCCGAGTGCCACAAGATCGACACGAAGGCGCCGATGATGTCGTCGATGAAGTGCAGCGAGTGCCACACCAAGGTGTTCGAGGCCACGCCCGTAATCGGCTGCAAGGATTGCCACGACAGCGTGTCCGGGCTGCACGTCAAGGGAGAGCACAAGGACGCATCCTGCACCGACTGCCACAAGCCCCACGGCTGGGCGGTCACGGGCCGCGACCTGTGCCTGGGGTGCCACAGCGACATGAAGGATCACAACAAGGCCGGCGGCGCGTGCATGAAATGCCACGATTTCAGGGGGCGCAAGACTTAAGAAAAAGGAAATGGGACGGGATCACTCCTCGTCGATAAGCGTGGCGGGGCGTATCCCCTTCTTACCGAACTTCTCCCTGATCCTGTCCACCGCGCGGTTGAGCTTTTCCTTCCTTTCCCGGGACACCGCAACCGGGGCGCCCTTGCCGCCGGCGGACGGCTCGCTCCGTCCTTCGGAAGGATTGCGGAACAGTGTGAGCTGTTCTGGTTTTCTCCCGGGGGCCGGTTCACCGCCTCCCTCGAGGCCGGACAACGAGATCCCAAGCAGCCGGACAGGCCGCGATCCCGCCTGCGTCCTCGGCAGGAGCGTAAGGACGCTCCGGTAAATCTCCCCCCCGTCGTCGGTTCCGTGAGAGAGCGTCGCTGCGCGCGTTATCAACGTGAAGTCGTGATACTTGACCTTCAGGGTAACCGTCCTGCCCTTGACTCCGTGGCGCCTTGTCCGCTCGGCTACCCGCACGGCGAGGGACAGAAGCTCTTTCTTTATCGCTTCCGTCTCGGTGATGTCATCGGAATAGGTTACCTCGTGACCGATCGACTTGGCATCCCGCTCCGGCACCACTTCCCGCTCGTCGATCCCAAGCGATAGTTCGTGGAGCAGGGCGCCGTGCTTTCCGAACTTCCTTGAGAGAACCTCCGCCGGGATGCGGCTCAAGTCCGCGATCGTCTCGACGCCCATCCGGTGGAGCGCAGCCTGCGTGACTTTGCCCACCCCCCACAGTTTGCCCACGGGAAGCGGCCCCAGAAACTCCCTTTCCTTTCCCCGGGGAACGATCGTGAGCCCGTCGGGCTTGCGCAGGTCGGACGCTATCTTCGCGACGAATTTGCTGGCGGCCACGCCGGCGGAGACCGTCAATCCCGTTTCTCGCTTCACCGCCTCCTTGATCTTCTTCGCTATCTCGCCGGGCGCCCCGAACAGGCGGGTGGAAGCGGTAACGTCCAGGAAGGCTTCGTCTATGGAGAGCGCCTCGACCAGGGGGGTATAGCGGTGGAAGATCTCAAAGACCCGTTCGGACGCTACCTTATACCTATCCATGCGCAAGGGAAGGAAGATGCCGTTCGGGCAGAGGCGTTTTGCGGTCGCGGTCGGCTGGGCGGAGTGGACCCCGAATTTCCTTGCCTCGTAGGAGGCGGCGCAGACGACTCCCCTGCGCTCGCTCCCCCCGACTATGACAGGCTTGCCCTTAAGTGCCGGGTTGTCCAGCGTCTCCACGGATGCATAGAAAGCATCCAGGTCGAGGTGAATGATGTCTCTTTGAAGACTGCCGCTCAGCCGTGCCGCTCCTTCACGTCGTGGCCCCCGCCTTGTAGGAACTCCGGACAAGCGGACCGGAAGCAACCCGCGTGAATCCGATCCCTCGGGCATCCAGTGCGAGCGCCGAAAAAGCTTCTATTGTCAGATATTCCCTGGCGGGAGGATGGTTCCGCGAGGGGGGGAGGTACTGCCCCATCGTAACTGACCTGACGCCCGAGGCGTACAGGTCCTCCAGCACGGAAACAACTTCCTCGCGGCGCTCCCCGAATCCGACCATGAGCCCGGATTTCAGGCCCATCCGCGGCGCCAGCGCATGCGCGCGTTCGAGGAGTTCCAGGGAACGCAGGTAAACCGCCCCCGGCCGCACCTCGGGATATAGCCTCGGTACCGTTTCCACGTTATGCGCCAGTACGTCCGGCCGCGCGGCCACCACCGACCGGAGAGCGGCGAGGCTTCCCCGGAAATCCGGCACCAGCAGCTCCACGGCGGAGGCCGGCGCCCTGCTCCGGATCTCCTTTACCACCGCGGCGAATTGGGATGCGCCTCCGTCTTCCAGGTCGTCGCGCGTCACCGATGTGATTACAATGTGCTTCCAGCCCAGTTCGGCGGCGGCCAGGGCGACCCGGTCCGGTTCGTACGGGTCCGGGGGAAGCGCGAATCCCTTCGATACGCCGCAGAAAGCGCACCCCCGGGTGCACTTTTCGCCGAGAATGAGAACGGTCGCGGTGCCTTCCCCCCAGCATTCACCCACGTTCGGGCAGCGCGCGTCCCGGCATACCGTGCGCAGGCCGTAGCGTCCCAGCGCCTCGGCCACCTTTTCCACCTTCTCCCCGGACGGGGCGCGCACCTTGAGCCAGGCCGGACGCGCAGTCGGCGCGATCCGCTTCACGAAAACCCCTTGAGGTGTTTCCCGCAAGCGGCGACCACTGCGTCCCGGACTTCCGGCATGGGAATCTTCCCTCCCGTGACTTGCGCGATGGACGTGGCTTCACGGTCCTTCAACCCGCAAAGGTGAATGCGGCGGAAGTACGACAGGTCGGTGTCCACGTTCAGGGCGAACCCGTGGTAGGTTACCCACCTTCGGATGCCGACGCCGATCGAGGCGATTTTCCTGCCCCCGGTCCACACCCCGGTCAGACCCTCGATGCGCGATCCCGATACGCCGAATTCCGATAGCGCCTCGATCAAAGCGGCCTCGATGCAGCGGATGAACCGGTGAACCTCGGGGCGCGAGAGGCGCACGATAGGATAACCGACCAGCTGGCCGGGCCCGTGGTAGGTGATGTCTCCCCCTCGCGAAATCCGCTCCAGGCGGATCCCTTCCCGCGCCAGCAGGTCCGGGGGGACCAGGAGGTTGGCTTCATCGCCCACCCGCCCAATCGTGTAGACGTGCGGGTGGGTAAGCAGCAGGAGGGTGTCGGGGATCTCCCCGGACGCCCGTCGCTCGATGCAACGCATCTGGAGCTCGAGCGCCCGCCGGTACTCCACGTGGCCCAGCCAGGTCGAGTCCATCGGCTGCAGCTCCCTACCGGGAAAAGACCCCCGCTTCCAAGAGCTCCCGAACGCGGAAAAGGAACTCGTTCGCCGTCGCCCCGTCGATGACGCGGTGATCGTAGCCGAGGCACAGGTACATCATGGGCCGGATCACGATCGCATCCTCACCCCCCGCATCGACGACGACCGCCCTCTTGACCACCTGCCCCATGCGCAGGATTCCCACCTGGGGCTGGTTTATGATGGCGGTCCCGAAAAGGTTACCCTTGGGACCGGGGTTTGTGACGGTGAACGTCCCGCCGGCAAGTTCGTCCGGAACGATTTTATGCGTTTTCGACCGGGCTGCGAAGTCCTCCACCGCCTTCGAAAGTTCCTCGACGGACTTCCGGTCGGCGTCGCGGATGACCGGGACGATGAGCCCCCGGTCGGTCTCGACCGCTATCCCCACGTGGATCGCTTTCTTGAGGATCGTGCTCTCGCCGGAAACCGAGGCGTTAAGGTACGGGTATTCACGCAGGGCGGCCACGGTCGCCCATACGACGAAAGGAAGATAGGTCATGGAGACGCCCGTCTCCTTCGCCTTGGCGCGGAGAGCGGCCACCTTGTGCATGTCGACTTCGGCGACGGTATGGACGTGCGGGGAAGTGCGCTTGCTCATGACCATGTGTTCGGCGATCCGCTTCCGTATCGGGGTGAACGGGATGACCCGGTCCCCTTCCGGCTCCGAAGGCTTGGGGCGCGGGGGCGGAGCGGCCTGCGGCGCTTTTTCGACCGGCGGCCCCGGTGTCTCTGCGGCCCCTCGCCTTGCCAGGTAATCCTCGACGTCCTTTTTCGTCACCCGGCCGTCTATGCCGGTCCCCGGGATCCTGGACAGATCCAGCCCGTGCTCCGCGGCCATCCGGGCGACGACCGGCGAGATCCGCAGCTTCGGTCCTTCGGCGGGCGCTGGCGCAGGCGGGGGCTTCGAAGGCTCGACGCGGGGAGATGGCGGCAGCGGCGGCTCCGTGCGGCGGGCCATGGCTCCCGGGAATCCTTCCGTCTCTTCGTCCCACGGCGCCTTTTCGGGAGGGGGCTCGGCGGGCTTTGCCGCGCCCTTCTCCGTATCGATCCGGGCTATCACCGCCTCTATGGGGACCGTCTCACCCTCCTTTGCCAGGATCTCGGCGACGACGCCGGCCGCCGGCGAGGGTATTTCCGCGTCCACCTTGTCCGTAGAGATCTCGACCAGCGGCTGGTCCTTGGCCACGGTGTCGCCCGGCTTGACGAGCCACTTGGCGATCACCCCCTCGACCACGCTCTCGCCCAGCTGCGGCATTATGACGTCGACACGCATCGGATCGGCTCCCTTTTCGCCCCTAATAGGCGGCCAGTTGTCTGATGGCTTCGGTTATCTTCTCCTGGTTGGGGAGAATGTATTCCTCCATGGTCGGCGCGAACGCGTTGTGGGTGTCCTTCGAAGCCACGCGCACGACCGGCCCGTCCAGGCTCTCGAACAGCTCTTCGGCGATGCGGGCGGCGACCTCGGCGCCGATGCCTCCCGTGCGCCTCGCCTCGTGCACGATAAGCGCCTTTCCCGTCTTTGCGACCGAGGCGCGGATCGTCTTCCAGTCCAGGGGCAGGATCGTCCTCAAGTCGATGACCTCGATGTCTATCTCCCCCGCCATGTCCTTCGCGGCCTTCATCACCGCGTGCACGGGCGAGCCGTACGTTATCACCGAGAGGTCCCTCCCCTCCTTTCGCAGCGCGGCCTTCCCGATCGGGACGACGTATTCGGCATCCGGAATGTCCTCCTTGATCCGGCGGTAGAGGAACTTGTGCTCCAGGTAGATCACGGGATCGTCGTCCCGTATGGCGCTTTTAAGAAGTCCCTTGGCGTCGTAAGCCGTCGCCGGGGCCACGACCTTCAAGCCGGGGACGTGGAAGAACCACGCCTCCGGGTTCTGGGAGTGGTAAAGCCCGCCGTGGACTCCCGCCCCGCACGGCCCCCGGACGACGATCGGGCATGAGACCTGCCCCCCGTGCCGGTACCGGAGCGTCGCAGCCATGTTGACGATCTGGTCGAAACCGCACGAGATGAAATCTATGAACTGCATCTCCAGGATCGGGCGCATGCCCTGGATGGCCAGGCCCACTCCGGCGCCTACGATCAGCGACTCCGCGATCGGGGTGTCGACGACCCGGTCCGATCCGAACTTCGCGTGCAGCCCTTCCGTGGCCTTGAAAGCCCCCCCGAGGACGCCGACGTCCTCCCCCAGGAGCAGCACGTTCTCGTCCCGCGCCATTTCCTCGTCCATCGCCTGGTTGATCGCCTGAATGTAGGTGACCTGCATCTAGTCCTCCGTGACCGGCGTGGCGTAGAGGTCTTCCATCGCCTCCCGCCCTTCCGGCATGGGGCTCGCCTCCGCAAACTCCAGCGCGTCTTCCACGATCTTTTTCACCCGCTGCGCCGTCTCCGCCTTCACGGCGGCGATGTCGTACTTCCGCTTCTCCAGGTAGACCTCCCAGCGCTCGATCGGATCGCGGCTCTCCCAGGTGACCAGCTCTTCCTCGCTGCGGTAGGTGGCGCGGTCGTGCTCTGAATGGCCGTGGTACCGGTAAGTCTTGCACTCCAGGTAGGTCGGCCCTTCACCGCTTCGCGCCCGGTCGATCGCCTTTTTCGCGGCCTTCATCACCGAATGAAGGTCGTTCCCCGAGCAGACGTCCCCCTTGAAGCCGTACCCGGGGCCCCGGTCCGCCACGTCCTCCACCGCGAACTGCAGCTCGTTGGGTGTGGAGTATGCGTAGAAATTGTTCTCGCAGACGAAGACCACCGGCAGCTTGTAGATGCCGGCGAAGTTCATCGCCTCGTGTACGTCCCCGCGGGAGCTCGCCCCCTCGCCGAAGAATGCGACCGCAACGCGGTCCTCCTTCCTGATCCTGAACTTGAAGGCGGTGCCGACCGCCACCGGGAGGGTGGCTCCCAGCATCGAGGTGGCGCCGAAGATGCATCGCGAGAAGTCGCCGCCGTGGAGGAACGAGTCCTTGCCCTTGGCGAATCCGTCCCTCCTCCCGAAGATCTGCGCCATCAGGCGCCTGGGATCCGCCCCCTTCACGAGGAACGCGCCCAGGTCGCGGTGCAGCGGGAAGATCCAGTCGTCGGGGCGCAGCCCGTGGCAGATCCCCACGACGACGGCCTCCTGCCCCTTCCCGGAGTAAACGCCCCCATGGATCTTGCCCTGCTTGTCCAGCGCGGAAACCCGGTCCTCGAACTCCCTGATGAGACGAAGCCAGAAATAGAGTTCCCGCTCCTTCTGCTCGGTCATACCTCCTCCGCCCGGTTAAATGTCGATCGCTTCGCCGCCCAGCATGAGCGCCGCCTCCCGGATGGCCTCCGGCAGCGTCGGGTGCGGATGGACGGTCTTGCCTATCTCGTGGAACGTCGCCTCTACCGTGCGCGCGAGCGACAACTCGGAAATCAGGTCCGGCGCGCCGTGCCCGATTATGTGGCAGCCGATCACCTCGCCGTACCGCTCGTCCGCCACCATTTTCACGAACCCCTCGGTGTGGCCCGAAGCGACCGCCCGCCCGAGCGCCGTGAAGGGGAACTTGGATACCTTGACCGGAATCCCGCGCTTGCGCGCCTCCTCCTCGGAGAGCCCGATCGTGGCGACCTCGGGCTGGCAATAGATGCAGGACGGGATCTTGTCGGGGTCCGGCCTGTGCGCGGCCAGCCCGGCCATCATCTCCACGGCCGCCACGCCTTCCGCGGAGGCCTCGTGTGCGAGGAGCATCCCGCCGATGACGTCGCCGATCGCATAGATCGACGGGCACCCCGTACGGAACCCGTGATCCACCCGGATGAACCCCCTATCGAGCCGTACGCCGCACGCCTCCAGGCCCAGCCCCTCGGTCATGGGCTTCCGGCCCACGGCAACGAGGATCTTCTCCGCGGGCAGCACCTCCTCCTTGCCTCCCGCGGACACCGTGATGGTCCCCGCCGCCTTGTCGATCGATTTCGCGGTGGCGGACGTAAGAACGCGGATCCCGCGCTTGCGGAACGATTTCGCAAGCTCCTCGGCCACCTCCCTGTCGACCCTTGGCAGGAGCTGATCCATCATCTCGATGACGGTGACTTCGGCGCCGAACATGCGGTAGACGTAGGCGAACTCCACGCCCACCGCGCCTCCGCCGAGCACCGCGACCGAGCGGGGCAGCGTTTCCTGCGCCAGCGCGTCGTCGCTGGTGATTACCTTGTCGCCGTCCGGTTCCATCCCGGGCAGACCGCGAACTGCGGTGCCGGTGGCGATCAGGATGTTTCCGGCCGAAAGCTCGTCCTCCCCCGCGCGCACCGTTTCAGGCGAGGTGACCGTGGCGCTCCCGGCGATCAGCTCTACGCCGTTTTTCCTGAACAGGAAGCCGACGCCGCGTGACATCCGCTCGGCCACCTTCCGGCTGCGGCGTATGACTTCCCCGTAATCGACGGAAAGGCCCTGGCAGGAGATGCCGTAAGCTGCCGCGTTCTTCATCTCCGCGTACAGGTCGGCGCACTTGAGGATCGCCTTCGACGGTATGCACCCCCAGTTTACGCATACTCCCCCGGGCTTGTCCCGCTCGACGACCGCGACCCGCATGCCGAGTTGCGCCCCGCGGATCGCAGCCACGTACCCGCCGGGCCCGGCGCCGATCACGACAAGGTCGAAACGTTTCATGGGCCCCTCACTCCGCCCCCGCCGATTCCATCTGCAGGATGACGTCGTTCATGAAGCGCGTTGCGGTGCCGCCGTCGATCAGCCGGTGGTCGAAGGACAGGCTCAGGTACATCATGTCCCTGGCCACTATTTCGCTCCCGCGCACGACAGGGCGCCGGACGATCTTGTGCACGCCCAGGATCGCCGCCTCCGGCGGGTTGATCACCGGGTAGCTGAACAGCCCGCCTATCGACCCGACGCTCGTGACGGTGAAGGTTCCCCCGGAGAGGTCGGAAAGCGAGAGCTTCCCCGTCCTGGTCTTCTCGGCCAGCCGCTCGATTTCACGTGCGAGTTCCACGATCGTCTTGACGTCCGCATCCTTGATGACCGGGACGACAAGTCCGTCCTCCGCGTCCACGGCCATCCCGATATCGTAATGTTTTTTAAGGACGATCTCGCCCCGCTCCTCGTCGAGGGATGCGTTCATCGCCGGGTGGATTCGCAAGGCGGTCACGACGGCCTGGACGACGAACGGCAGGATGGTGATTTTGACCCCCTCCCGCTGCCCTATCTCCCGAAGGGAATCGCGCATCGCCAACAGGTTCGAGGCGTCGGCCTCGTCGACAAGCAACGCATGGGGGATGGCGGACTTGGAGAGGACCATCTTCTTCGCCGCCATCCTTCGCTTGCCTATGAACGGAACGCGCTCATCGGGCGGCCTGGTCGTCCCCGCAGGGGCCGCGGCTGCGCGGACGTCCTCCTCCGTAACGCGTCCTCCGGGGCCTGTGCCGGCGACTTTCGAAAGGTCTATTCCAAGGTCTTTCGCGAGCTTCCGTACGACGGGCGTGGCGAGCGCGTCCGGTCCCGGGGCGCGCCGCGAGGCGGGTTCGCCGATCGGAGGCGGCTCATCGGCTCGATGGGTGCTTTTATCCGCTTCCGGGGGCGCGTGTACGGCGCCGGCAGCTTCGATGAGGGCTATGATCTCACCCACCTTGACGGTACTGCCGGGATGCGCCACTATTTTTGCCAAAATGCCGTCCACGGGCGAGGGAATCTCGACATTCGCCTTGTCGGTCAGCACCTCCACCAGGAGTTCGTCCTCCCTGACCGATGCGCCCTCCGGAACGAGCCAGCGGACGATCTCGCCCTCTGCGACCCCTTCCCCGATGTCGGGCAGCCGAAGCTCAAGGGCCATTCGGGTCGCTATCCTCCTGGAGTGGTCGCCAGCTTTACATCATAGCCCTACGGCTTGATCATCACCATCTTGATGTTCGTCATCTCCTCGACGGCGAACCGGACGCCTTCCCTGCCCAGGCCGCTCATCTTGTTCCCGCCGTACGGCATGTGATCGACGCGGAATATCGAGGTGTCGTTTATCATCACGCCGCCTGC
>DATBLU010000321.1:0-7058 GCA_036555205.1 Candidatus Deferrimicrobiaceae bacterium | reverse complement strand
CATCAGCTTCGGATTGCTGCCTCCCCGGCGGATGCCAGGGGTCCTGATCATCCCGCCCGCGCGCCCTTAGCTCAACGGATAGAGCTTCTGACTTCGGATCAGAAGGTTGGGGGTTCGAGTCCCTCAGGGCGCGCCAGTCTTCCGTAACCGCTCATGCCTCTGATTTGTTCGGAATCAGCGGCCTGACGTTTTCCTCCTGTATCCCGGATATCTCCGCGCTTTCCGTAAAACTCTTCATCCTCGAGCTTCCGTCGAATACCGCCCCTTCCGAGATACCCAGCTTCGGCGAGTGGATCTCCCCGACCATCGTAGCCTTCCCCTTAAGTTCCACGACCTCCGCGGCTTCGATGTTCCCCTCGATCGATCCCCCCACATCCATCCCGCGCGTGCGGGTGTTCCCCATGATCCTCCCGGTTTCTCCCACGACCACCCAGTCCGCGTGGACATCCCCTTCCACGATTCCGTCGATGCGGATCGTTCCCTTCACGCTCACTTTCCCGGCGATGTGCGTGCCGTTCCCGACGATCGTCTCGAGCTTCCGGGAACCCTTTCCGAACATGTTTACCTCCTGGCGAGAAATCCGGCCGGGTCGGCAGGGCGGCCGTTCTTCCATACCTCGTAATGCACGTGCGGGCCGGTTGAAACTCCGGTTGACCCGGACATGGCGATCGCCTCCCCCCGGGTGACGCGCTGGCCCAACCGGACAAGAGCCTTCCTGTTATGGGCATATGCCGTGCTGAAACCGTGCCCGTGCTCGACTACCACCACGATGCCGCTTTTCTCGGTCCAACCGGCGAAGCTCACGATCCCGTTGGCCGTCGTCTTCACTTCGGTGCCGGGCGGGACGGATATATCCGTTCCGGTGTGGAGCTTGTTATTTCCGTTCACCGGGTGGTTCCGGTATCCGTAGTGCGACGTAAGGGTTCCGATCACAGGCCATCCGACCGGCGTGGCGAGGTAGACGTTCTTCTGCTCGGCGACGTATTTCCGGATTTCCGAAACCGACTGCATCGCCGACTCGATCTGTTCCCTCAATTCCTCCATGTCGAGCGATCCGGAATCGGAAAATTCCGCCGACTCCAGAACGGCGGATTTCGACTTGAGGGAGAACAGTTTCCGGAAATCCTTTTCCGCCTGCTTGAGGGACGATATCGTGCCCTGCACCTCTATGAACTGCGCAGACAGGTAATCCAGCCTCGCCTTCATCCGGTTGTACTCCACGGCCTGGACCGATACGGCGACCACGAATGCGGAACCGATGAGGAACAGGCAGACCGACGCTGCGATCGCGACCACCGGCATGCGGATGCTGACGGATCTCGTCCGGCTGTGGGGGACAAGCAGGATGGTCACGGGGGTGAAAATCCTTTTCATATATGTCCGCGCGCGATCCATGGAGACCTCCTTGGTCCTTGGCACTCCATATGTCCTTGTCCCAAAAACCGTGGATGGCAACCTATTAATGCATGTGCATTCTGCAATATTTATTCCCTGGGGGCGCAACGGTATCCCATCGGAAAACAAGGTTTATCTCTTCGGTTCTGCGCTCGCTTATTTCATTATTAGAATCCGTTCGGGATCCGATGCCAGGAATGGAATCGGGACGGGGCCATCCGCCATGCGGGCGATGACTCGGGCCGGGCGAAAACCTTGATGTCCGGAGATGAAAAGCCCCGTCGATTATTGTATACTGTATACAATATTTCTTCCCGCAACGAAGCCGACTGTTTCCGCCGACATGAGGCGGACCCGGAACGAACCCGCCCGCGAAAGGAGGACTTCATGCCCCTCACGCTGGAGACAGGACTTCACGTAGGGAAAGTCGTGGAAATTACGGCGGCGTCGACGAAAAGTTTCGAAGACGCCATCGCGCTGGGGATCGCCCGCGCCTCCAAGACCCTGAAGAACATCCAGGGCGCATGGGTAAAGGAGCAGAAGATCATCGCGAAGAACGGCAAGATCACCGAGTACCGCGTGGACCTCAAGGTGACCTTCATTCTGGAGGAATGATCGTACGCGTCGCCCGCGTGAGGCGCGCAGCGATGGATCGACCGGCAGGGACGACGCATGAGGAGCCGCCGTTTCAAGGCGGCTCCTTGCTATTTTATCAAGCGGCCGAATGCGCCCGGATCAGGCGCGGCGGTTCCATCGATTGTCCGGCATCGCGCAGCCTTGCCGCAGCGACCGACTGGTCCGTAAGCAGCCGGATGACCGACCGTTCCTGCTCGGTCATCGGCCTGCGCGGAGGCCGGGGAAGCGGGGCGCGGTTGCGGAAACGGACGATCGACTGCCGGAACTCGCTGCTTGCCCCCGCTTGTCCGAACGAGTAGGCCTCCTCACCGTACTGGACACCTTCCGTGACGTTCCGGACGATCAGGTCAAGCGCCTGGCGCAGGACCGCGCCCCTTTTTCCCACCGTCTCCGCGTGGCGGAGGTACCTCTTGACGTGCTCATCCTCGGTGAGGATCGACGGGTCGATCGGGCGGCCGGTGTCCTCGTCGATCAACGGCTCCTCCCAGCGCTGCACGGCGCGGTGGCGATCCTCCATCGCGCGGCGGAGGGTGTCGTCGACGCCCAGGGCGTGACCCATGGCAAGCCGGTACGCGCGAGCGAGGGAGTCCGAGGGGACCAGCTCCGACACAAGCCCGTGTGCGAAGGCCTCCTCGACGGTCATCGGATGGCCGGTAAGTATCGCGTCGGCCGCGAAGAGGATCCCGCTCTTTTGTCCGAGCCGCGATTTCCCTGCCATCAGGCGGACCAGCCGCTGCGTCCCCCCGAAGCCGGGGATCAGGTTGATGACGGTCTCGGGCTGCCCAAGGTAGATGCGCTCAACCCGGGAGGCGACCACGTAGTGCGCGGCCGCCACGAGCTCCGCGCCTCCCCCCAGGGCCAGGCCGTTCAGGTTCAGGACGACAGGGATCTTGAACTCCTCGATGAGACTCATCGTCTCCTGCGCCAGGGCGGCGAGCTCTGTGATCTGCTCGTCGGAAAGCACGGAGAGCTCGTCGCTGTTCTGGCCCGGAACGAACGCCCGGGTGCCTTCCGCGGTCAGCACCACGGCCCGGACCGTTCCCTCTTCCCGTATCCGATGGAAGAGAAGCCGGAGCTGCTTGACCGCGTCGCCCCGGAACCAGTGCAGGTCGTTGTTGCGCAGGGTATTGCTGCCCTTGGGCTGGTTGAGCTTGAATTCCACCGTGGCGATCGATCCGCCCCCGTCGACGGGGTGGAGCAGCATCCGCATCAGCGAGAGCTCTTCGGCGATCCGGACCCCCTGGGCCAACAGCAGGTCGCGCTCGGAGCGGACCGAGTCCAGGTTCGTCGTCATCCTGTAGGCTGTGGAGCCGGGCGCCCGTCCGTGGAGCTGGTCGCTGAAGCCGCGCGGGATCCCGTCGGCGTCGAGAACCCGGTCCGGGCCGTGGAGATGATAGAGCCCCCTGTCGATCTTATCCCGGAAAGCTTTCGCCTCGTGAGGCTCGTACATATGGGATCCGGCCATTCGGACGATCTTCTCCCGGGCAGAGGCGTCCGCGCCGAGC
Organism: Candidatus Deferrimicrobiaceae bacterium; assembly: GCA_036555205.1. Lineage (GTDB taxonomy): Bacteria > Desulfobacterota > Deferrimicrobia > Deferrimicrobiales > Deferrimicrobiaceae > FEB-35. Next base: position 3,522 of record DATBLU010000321.1, on the reverse strand, counting down.
GCTTTCGGGTCGGCCGGCACGAGGATCGTCCGCTGCTGCATCCACCCCTGCGCGAGTTGCCAGGTCAGCGTCTGCCGGGATGTCGTCTCCCCGTAGACCGCCCGGCCGGTCTGCTCGGTCAAAAGGGCGATGTTCAAGCCCAGGTGGTCCCGGCGGCCGCTGTCCCAGATGACGTCCCATGAGCCCGAGGGATTGGTGTTGTAAGGCGCCAAGGCGTTCTTGACCACGCTCACGGTCTCGGTGGCGAAGCGGGTCTGGGCGTCCCTGCCGGGCCAGCTCTCGTGGGCCTCCCGCCCCGGGTCGAAGCGTCCCTCGTCCACATCGGGCAGGTGCTCGGGCCAGAGAAGCTTCTTCTTGCCCTCCCCTTCCCGAAGGGCCTCGACGTTCTGGATCCGGGTCTTGCCGAAGTGTACCGCGACCTCCTCCCGCCGCAGCAGAAGGTTCTGCTGCTCCTGGGTCTCGGCCAGTACCGTCACGCGGGCTCCGAGACGCGCGGCCCAGGCGATGGCCGAGTCGGCAAACTCGTCCCGCCCTTCCTCGTCGGCGTTCGCGCCGTAGTGGACCAGCACGTTCTCCCCGAGCTTCACGTCCGCCCCGTCCGGCCCCAGCGCCTCGGCCGCCGGAATCCTGGCGTCGTACCCGTTGAGCGTCCCGTATAGACCGAAGGCGCCCGAGAACCAGGAGGTGCGGCTGCCCCGGGCGCTTGGCCGCAGCAGCCTGAAGTCCGCCGCCTGCAGGCCCCGCCCGGCGTTCTGCATGACCTTCGTGGGACGGTACTTCGCGGGAATCGATGCAACCAGGCGGTCCACCGCGCGTTGCCACTTCGTCAGCCCTTCGGGGTCGTCCGTCGGGGCCGCCCGCAGGGCTTCCGCGTGGTCTCTTCGCAGGATGAAATGGAGGTCCGCATGGGGGTGGCGGCTGCGGACGAAGTCGCCTTCCGCCTCATCGAAGACGTAGGTCAGGACCGGGATCCCCAAGGCCGTCGCCATGTCGATCGCCAGCGACCCGGTGTGGCCGCTGCCGCCGTGGGCAAGGAGCACGTCCCCCGCGGTGAGGTCGAGCTTGGCCGGAGAGAACAGGGCGTGCTCCACCGTGGGGCCGTTCAGGATCATGGTCGCCGCCAGGGGAAGGGGCATGTCCACCGGAAGCTCGATGAGGCTGCCCGTATCGAACGCCGCGAATGCCTGCAGGGTGGCCTGGTCCCTGCCGCCCTGGTATCCGCCGATATGGCCCTCGCGCTGGGCATCCAGGGTCACGGTGGGCGACTGGCGGTTGAACACCAACGGATCGACGAGCGCCAGTTGGCCGACGGCCAGGCGCCCCTCCTGCTCCGCTTCCGGGGAGAGCGCCACGATCTGCCCGACGGCCGCGTCGCCGAGCACGTGATGGTCCTTTTCCCCCAGCACGTCTACCGGGTCGGAGGTGATTCCGTTGATGACGTTGTAGGTTGCGCCTGCGTAAAGGATCTGGACCAGGGCCTGCCCGGCCGAAAGGGCAGGCGTGGGGCGCACGAACTTCCGGAATCCAAGGGCCGGGTCCCGGTGCACGATGCTCATCCCGTCCTCGTTGCGGACGATCCCGTACGCCTCCTGGTACGGCGGTACCGGATCGATTCCGGCGCGCAGCGGCTTCGTGCCGAGCCGCTTGACGAGCCGGCCGGGGATGTTCGCGCAGGGATCGGCCGCGGGCGCGTCGGGGCGGAACGGGGCGGTCACCGCCTCGTCCCCCTCGCGGGACGCGATGACCCTGTCCAGGAGATTGATCAGCGTCCCCTTGACCTTCAGCCCGTCGAGGTTGGGGATCCCCCGGAACAGCGGATTGGCCCGGAAAAATTCCGCGTCGCCCCCGCGGATAGTGGCCCGCACCTCGTCGGGAGCCAGGGCCTGCTGCATCTCCTTGATGGTTTCGAGGGGCTTCGCCGCGTAGAACTTGATCAGCTCGTACATGATCTTCGCCGTCAAGGTCATCGGCAGGAAGGTCTCTTCCCCTTCGAAACCCGCCGCTTCGGCCGTAAGGAAGACGATGTCCTGGACCTCCGGCTTGACCTGGGGATTGAGCTTCTGGTTGATCGTCATCTGGACGAGATCGATCAGCTCCTGGCCGGGCTGGACGCCCGGCTGGAGGGCCGCCACGACGACCGGCGTCCGGTCCTTGGTGGGGTGGTGGATGAAGGTCACGCCGACTTTCCGGAAGTAGCGGGTGTGCTCGTTCAGCGCGTTCTCGTACATCGTCTCGTTGACCAGGTGGCCATTGACGTTGGCGATGTTTCCGGAGCGCCCCGACGCGTAGAAGGTCCTGGGGGTCACCGGGTCTTGCGGCCCGTCCAGGATCAGGGCGTCCTCCGGGTCCTTGGGGTCGTAGACGACCCGCACCCAGTACGCCGAGTCGCCGCCGTCGTGCGCGAGGCGCCGCCCCTCCCGTCCCTTGCCGCGCCAATCGGGTGCGAACGCGTGGTTGTAATACTTGGCCGCGGTCAGTTTCGCATCGGGGCGCGCGGGCTCCCGCCGGCCCTCGTTGCCGCTCATAAGCCACGCCATCCGGTGCGGCTGGGCGCCCCGGTAAAGCAGCTGCCCGATCACCGCCTTGCGGTTCCGCCCGGAAGCGGTGATGAGCGCTTCGGTCACCTCGCGGGGCGACTCCACCCGGTTGCCCTCCTCGTCCTCAAGGCGGTCCGCGATCACCGGGTTCACCCACGGCAGCGGGAGGATCTCGGGGTGCTCGGTGTCCATCTCGATCGGGGTCCGGACCCGGGCCACCACCGCTTCGGGATCGAGGGTCCCGGCGAGCCCCCGCAGCTCCTCGCGGTAGGTCTCGACGCACCGGCGCTCGACGCCGGGGCGGCGCTTGAACGTAGCGTGCTGCGATCCGAAATCCTCCGTGCGCCACAGCGAGTTGATCGCCACGTCGCCCAGCACGGCCTGGATCCGCGCGTGGGCCGGGTAGGAATAAGGGGCCGCGCAACCGCAGATCCCCGGGGCCCCTTCCCGCTGCAGGGTCCGGACGTCGAATCCCCCCTTGTCCGGGTCGAAGAGCCCGTCGACCTTCGACATCGCCTCGTAGATCGGAGACCCGGCCTTCAGGAACGAAGCCCGGTGGTCCGCGACCACCTGGGCCAGTCTGCGCGGGGTGGGCGTGAAGCTCTGGAGGAGGAAGCTGCGGCCCTCCATCATCGGGAACCAGAGCGCGTACGCGGGACCCACGATCCACCCGTAGTCCGTGGACGTGTGGTGGATCTCGTGGGGCGCAAGCCCGAAGGAGTTGAACATGGTCTGGCCTCCGGCGACGATCGCGCCGACGAGGGAGATGATCCCCTTGGGCTGTCCGGTGGAGCCGCTGGAGTAGCTGAGCATCGCGGGCTCCCCGCCGCCCATCTCGACCGCCGCGAACTCGTCGATGTCCTTGCCCCCGGCCTTGAGCTTCTCCTCCGTCCGCCGGATCGCGTCGTCCCAGAGGATGTCCCGGCCTTCCGTCAACGGCGCCTTCGAGATCAGGCCCAGCTTCGCGAGACGATCGTAGACTATG
>DATBLU010000314.1:0-1870 GCA_036555205.1 Candidatus Deferrimicrobiaceae bacterium | reverse complement strand
GTGGCCGCGCCGATGACGATGTCGCCGCCGGCGAATACGCCCTTCTTGCTGGTCTTCCCCGTCTCCTGGTCGGCCAGGATGTTCCCCCACTTGTTCGTGTCCAGGCCCGGGGTGGTGGCCGGGACGAGCGGGTTGGCCCCGTTTCCGATCGACATGACGACCGTGTCCACGGGGAGACGGAACTCCGATCCCTTGACGGGCACCGGGCGCCGCCGCCCGGACGAATCGGGCTCGCCCAGCTCCATCCTCTGGCACTCGATCTCGGTGACCCACGCCTCGTCGTTCCCGATGAACCGCAAGGGATTGGTAAGGAGATGGAACTCGATCCCCTCCTCCTCGGCGTGGTGGATCTCCTCGATCCTGGCGGGCATCTCCTTTTTCGACCGGCGGTAGACCAGGTAGACCTTCTCCGCCCCCATGCGCATCGCCGTGCGCGCCGCGTCCATCGCCACGTTACCGCCGCCCACCACGGCCACGTGGCGCCCGCGCGTGAGAGGCGTGTCGGCATGGGGGAACAGGTACGCCTTCATCAGGTTGGCGCGCGTCAAAAACTCGTTGGCCGAGTAGATGCCGATCAGGTTCTCGCCGGGGATGTTCATGAAATAGGGAAGCCCCGCCCCGGTGCCGATAAAGCAGGTCTGGAACCCTTCCTCCTCCAGGAGCTCGTCGATCGTGATCGACTTGCCGATCACCATGTTGCACTCGAGCTTGGCCCCAAGGTTGCGGATGTAGTCCACCTCGGCCTGTACGATTTCCTTGGGCAGGCGGAACTCGGGGATGCCGTACATAAGCACACCGCCCGCCTTGTGGAGCGCCTCGAAGATCGTGACGTCGTGGCCGAGCTTGACCAGGTCTCCCGCCACTGTGAGCCCCGCAGGGCCGGCGCCGACGATCGCCACGCGCTTCCCCGTGGGAGGGTTGACCTCGGGGATCTCGACGTTTCCGGTCACCCGCTCGAAGTCGGCGACGAACCGCTCGAGCCGCCCGATGGCCACCGGCTCGTACTTCTTGCCCAGGACGCAGGGCATCTCGCACTGCTCCTCCTGGGGGCAGACGCGGCCGCACACCGCGGGAAGGGCGTTGGTCTCCTTGATCTTCTTGGCCGCCTCGATGAATTTACCCTGTCGCACCAGGTCGATGAATTCCGGGATCTGGACCTCGACCGGGCAACCCTTGACGCAGGCGGGATTCTTGCACTGTATGCACCGGCTAGCCTCCAGGATGGCCAGGTCCGGAGTCAGGCCGAAGGGCACTTCCCGGAAGTTCTTCTTGCGAACGTCCGGCGGCTGTTCCGGCATCGGCTGCCGGGGTATGCTTCCCACCTTGGGGCGCGGGGCTTTCGGGGTCGGGGTCTGCGTCACGTCGGCCATCAGCTCACACCTCCCGTCGTCACGGGCGCGGGTTTCGCCGTCCCGGGATTTCCCGTCTTGGAGCCGGCCGTCTCCATGCACTTGCCGTCCTTGTGCAGGAACTTGTCCATCGCCTCCTTCTCTTCCTTGAGGTAAGCGCGGTTGCGCATCACCAGCTCCTTGTAGTCGACCTCGTGCCCGTCGAACTCCGGGCCGTCGACGCACACGAACCTCGTCTTCCCGCCGACGGACACCCTGCACGCCCCGCACATCCCCGTTGCGTCGACCATTATGGGATTAAGGCTGACGACCGTCTTGATACTGTGGGGGCGGGTCACCTCGGCCACAGCCCTCATCATCGGCACCGGGCCGATGGCGATGCACAGGTCTATCTTCGTACCGGCGTCGATCAGCTCCTGCAGCGCCGTCGTAACGAACCCTTTCTTTGCGTACGAGCCGTCATCGGTGGTCACGGTTATCTGATCGGAGATCGCTCTCATCTCATCCTCGAGGATGAGAAG
>DATBLU010000302.1:0-4181 GCA_036555205.1 Candidatus Deferrimicrobiaceae bacterium | reverse complement strand
GTCGGCCTCCCCGTGGCTGAACAGTCGGGCGCCGCTTCCGTACATCGCGCTCAGGTTTTCCGGCGTGAGGACCTCGGTCGTCGCCCCCTGGCATACGATCGACCGGTTGAGGCAGATGACGCGGTCCGCGTGCCTGGTGACAACGGAGAGATCGTGGCTCACCAGCAGGAGGCTGAAGCGGGACTCCCGGTGGATCTGGTCCAGGAAATCGCAGAAAAGCTCCTCCCCAGACACGTCCACGCCCGAGACCGGCTCGTCCAGCAGCAGGATGTCCGGTTTGTCGCGCAGCGCGAGCGCGAGCAGGATGCGCTGCATCTCGCCCCCCGAAAGCCTTCCCAGCGGGCGGTCGATCAGGTGGCCGGCTCCCCCGCGGTCCAGCGCGGTTTTCGCCTCCGTGCGCGATTTGCGGGAACGGCCGAGGAAAACGGGGTATTTCTGGGACGAAAGAGCGAAAAAATCCAGCACCGTCATCGGGGCGTTCCGGTCGAGGTCCATCCTCTGCGGGACGTATCCGATCCTGGGAGTCCCTTTCCCGTGCTCCTCGGCGCGGCAAAACCGGATCTCCCCCGTGAAGGGGACGAGTCCGAGGATCGCCAGGAGCAGGGTCGTCTTGCCCGCGCCATTGGGACCGATCAAGGCCGTGACCTCCCCGCACCTGATGTCCGCGCTGATACCGGCAAGGATCTCCATGCCGCGGGCGCGAACCGACAGGTCCTTGATCTCCAGCGTATGGAAGGGTGCGGTCTGTCCGTTCACTTTCCAAGAACCTCAGTCAGGGTGCGCAGGTTTTCCCGCATGACCGCCTCGTAGACGTCGGTCGCCGTGCTGCCCGTGGACAAGGGATCCAGGACGCGCGCGGGGACCCCGGCTTCCGCCGCGATCATCTCGGCCAGCCGCCTCGGGTATTGCGGCTCCCAGAAGACCGCGGCCGCCCTCTTCTCCCGGATCGCGCGCACCAGCCTGCCGATTTCGCCGGCGGAAGGCTCCTGTCCGGGCGATTCCTCTATTTTTCCGACTATGTTCAAGCCGATGTCCCTGGCGAGGTAGTCGAAAACGTTATGAAAAACGACTATGCGCCGGTTGCCGAACCGGGCGGAAGCCGATTCGTACTCCCCTGCGAGGACCGCGAGCCTCGCCGCGTACGCGTCGGCGTTGCGCCTGAACGCTGCGGCGTTGCGCGGAGAAGCCGATGCCAGCGCCGCCTCGATGTTGCGTACCTGGATGATGGCGTTCCTGGGGCTCACCCAGGTGTGCGGGTTTACCCCGTCGTGTCCGCCTTCCGCTTCACGGATCGGCGGAACCCCCCGGGCGGTTTCCACGATCCGGATGCGGGGATTCGCTTTCCGGACAGGCGCGCCCAGGAACTCCTCCATGCCGTACCCGTTCGCGATGTAGAGGTCGGCGGCGGCGATCTTGCGCATGTCCCCCGGCGTCAGGGCATAGTCGTGGGGGCAGCCCATGGAGGCGGGGAGCATAAGGTCGACCGAAACGCCCGGCGCGTCGCCCGCAACGTTGAGCGTGAAAATATACATCGGGAGGAAGGAGGCGAGGATGCGCAATTCCCCGGCGCCGGCGCGGGCGGGGATGGGCAGCAGCGATGCCGCCAGGAAAACGGCGGCGAGCGCGATTATTCGGGAATTGGCGCGCCTCATCTCTTCGCCCGCTTTTCGCCGCACTCCGCGCACGCTCCGAAAAATTCCAGCGAATGGTCCGTGACGTCGAAGCCCAGCGACCCGCGTATGTCGCTTTCCAGGCGGGAAAGATCGCACCTCTTAGGCTGGAATGACTCGATCCGCCCGCAGAGCCGGCAGACCGCCCGGTGCCGATGCGCTCCGTCGGTCGCCGCCTCGTACCGCCGGCTGCGTTCGTGCAGGGCGACGCTGCGGACAAGCCCGATCGAGACCATTAATGAGAGGTTCCTGTAGACGGTTGAAGGGTCCGGCCTTGGGGCCGGAATCCGCTCCCTGATCTCCCTCGGGGACAGAGGTATGGAGCTCTCCACCAGTATGCGCAGAATCTCCTCCCTGCCGCGCGTGGCGGGGTGTCCAAGGCGGCGGAAGGTCTCCGATGCGGTTCTCATGCCGTTTCCCCCAATTGATGCAAATATATTGCATTTGCGAAATTATTGCAATCCGGTCCGGGGCTGAATTAATACCCCTCCGTTCACATCTAAGGTTAAAGGAGGGAAGGGCCATGACACGACGATTGCTCGCAACGGGAATGATGGCCGCCTGCGCCCTTCTGCTCTGGGGGGATCAGGCAAGAGGAGGATTCAGGCTGGTCGACATGGGTGACGGAGGCGGCGGCCCGTACATCAACATAATCGTGCGGGAAGTTAAGGTCGCCCCGATCAGGGCCCACGTCGGGGACGTGATCAGGGTCGACATGGTGGTGGAGAACAACGGGGACCTGGGCAGCGACTACGCCAACATAGAGCTTCTTGCAAACGGCAGGAGAGTCGACAGCAAGATGTACAACTACGGGTTCGGCGGCGAGGGAGAAAGGATCCACCGCGCCACCTTTTTCTGGGACACGAAGGGGGTCAAGCCCGGCGAGTACAGGATCCGCGGCGAAGTATTCGTATGGGGCGACGCGTCTCCGTTCGACAATTTCCTCAACCTTGAGCAGCCCCTGGTTCTCCTTGCGCCCGGCGCCGCGTTCCCTGTCGGTGAAACCGGCGGAGGCTCGGCCATGACGCGTGACCAGCGATACAAGCCGGCGGCGGGAGCGGAAAAAGAGGACGACGGCGTCAAGCCCGGCGGGAGGACGGGGAGCTACTGATACGACCTTTTCTTCCCGGCGACCGGAATCGGAGAACGGCCAACGGCATCAAAATGGAAACTGAAAGGCGGGAGGCTCCCGTGAGAAAGGCGATAGTCTTCGGAGCGGCGTTGTTGTTGCTGGGGGGGGTGTTCCTCGGTTGGCAATCGACGCACCAGCCCGCGGCGCTCGCGGCTTCAACCTTCAGCCAGATCTTCATACACGGGACGCCCGTCTGCGTTTTCACGTTCGACGGTAATATCATGGCAAGGGTGGGAGAGTGCCCGGAAGCGACCGATCAGGACGGCAGCGGCTCCGCGGAGAAGGCGCCGTTCCGCGGCAGACCGGGGATGGAACTGCCGCCGGGCCACCCGCCAGTGGATCGGGACATGTTCCCCGACGACAAGCGCACCGTGCCTATCTGAATGAAAAGGGGGCCTTCAAGGGCCCCCTTTTCATCGTTTCCTTACCAGCCGTTCTAGAATTTATAAACCATGCGGAACGTGGTGCGGTTCCCTTGAGGCCGGTTCTCCACGGAAGATTCGAACTGTGTCTTAAGGTCGAAGACGAATCCGCTTTTCGTTATCCAGTGAACAGCCGGCCCGACGGCGAACGCCTTCTCCTTGGTGCCGCTCCCCTTGACGCCGTTGGTCTCGTCCTCGGTAAGCTGGCTTATGTAATAGCCGGTCGCCGCAACCCTCAGGTTCTTCACCACCTCGTACTCGAACGAGTAATTGGCGTGGAACAATTGGCCGGGCTGGACCTTGGTGTCGTCGTTTTCCGTGTTGTATGCGTAATGGAGGCGCCAGGAAGTCGAAAACGCGGGCGTCAGGAACCATGTGAAGGCGTAGTACGGCTCGATGGTGTATAAATTCGCTCCGGGGTTGAGGATGTACTTCGAGTCGAACTGGCCCGTGGGCAGAATGACGTCCAGCTCCACGCGATGCAGGAATGGGCGGTCCAGGAGCTTGTGGGGAAACCACTGGACGAAAGGTCCGACGACCAGGTCGCCCAGCGGTCCCGGGTTGGCGGTCACCGCGGGTCCGCCCGCACCGAAGGTTCCTGACCCGTTGAGCTGCCCGATGGGCTGGAGTACGTCGATCCCGAGGTTCCCGCCGAGGAACGTCTTCGTCGACACGTGCGCCAGCTGGTTCATGGAGAGGACGAACGCCGCCCGGGGATCGCCGGAGATGGAGTTCCCGTCCCGGTCCTTGAATTCATCCGACTGGTAGATCTGGATGTATTCGAAAAAATACGTTCCAGGTCCCGGCACCGCTCCGTCCAGCACGTCGGTCAACCCGAAGTTGAGCAGCGGCTGATTGAATGCGGAGGCCGGACTTCCGCAGAGCCCGGCGAATGCAGCGGCTAGCAAAAGCGCGATCAATCCCCGTTTCATCATCCCCTCCTTGCGGTTCCGTTCG
>DATBLU010000280.1:0-9067 GCA_036555205.1 Candidatus Deferrimicrobiaceae bacterium | reverse complement strand
CCAAGCCGGAAGCGCTCGAAGGGATCCGGGTGATCGAGCTGGCGACCCGGATATTCGGTCCCGCGACATCCGACTACCTGGGGGAGTTCGGCGCCGAGGTCATAAAGGTGGAGCTGCCGCTGCGCGGCGACCTTATGAGATACGTCGCGCCCGAGGGGTTTTACTGGAAGGAAGTCTCCCCCGCTTTCCTTTCTCTTAACAGGAACAAGCATCACGTGGCGATCGACGTGCGGCTTCCGGATGGCAAGGAGCTGTTTGCGCGAATCGCCGAAAAGTCGGACGTGCTCGTTGAGAACCTCCGCGCGGGGACGATGGACGAGTGGGGGATCGGCTACCGGCAGCTTCGGGAGCGCAATCCCGGGCTGATATACGCCGCCAACTCGGGATTCGGGCAGTGGGGGCCGTACTCCCGCGGAAGGGCCTCCTACGACGCCACCGCACAGGCGGTTTCCGGGATGTCGGCCATCACCGGATTCCCGGGGCATCCTCCGGTCAAGGCGGGATTCTGGGTCGGCGATTACACGGCCGCTCTCTTCTCGGCGATATCGATTCTCGCGGCTCTCGAGGTCCGCCGCCGCACCGGCGAAGGGCAGCTTATCGACATCTCCCAGGCGGAAGCGATGATCCGCACGCTGGACTGGACCTGGCCGTATGCCGGACTTACGGGCAAGGACCGGCCCCGGGCGGGAAACCTCGACCCGGTGCTTCCGCCTTCCGGCATCTACCGGTGCGCGGACGGCTTCGTGGCGATCTCGGCGCGCGACGCGGAGGAACGGGCCGGGCTTCTGGAGGCCTTGAGCGCCGCCTCCGGCTCGGCCGCGTCCGCAGGCGAGGGATTGTCTGCGGACCAGGTCGCAGCCTTCTCGGCCTCCCGGACACAGGCGGAGATGCTTCGCGCCGCCGAAGGATCCGGCTTCTCGGCCGCACCTGTCGTGGGTGGAGAAGACCATTACCGCGATCCCCACCTGCGGGCGCGGGGAACGGTATGGGAACTCGACGATCCGTTGTACGGGCGGATCGACGAGTACGGTCCGGTCCCGAAGCTTTCGGAGTCCCCGGGACGGATCAAGTGGACCGCCAAGCCCGTGGGATACCACAACGAGAAGGTATTCAACGGGCTTCTCGGCCTTTCGCGGGAGGAAGTTCAGGAGCTGGAGAGGAAGAAGGTGATCGGGAAGTGGGCCGACGCGCCCGGGGCGCGTCCGCCGGTCGAGAAGGAGCGATGAGCGGTTTCGACGCATGGGCGAAGGCGGCTACCGATCCGGGAACGGCGGCGGGAAAGCCGGAGGCGCTTGCGGGCCTGCGAGTGATCGAGATCTGCCCGGGCCATTTCGGCGGTATGGTGGCGTCTTCCATCCTGGGGGAATTCGGAGCCGAAGTGATCAAGGTCGAGCCGCCCGGGGGGGACCCGGCGAGGAGATACGCGCCGGAAGGAATTGCCATCGAGGGCACCGGGCTCCCGTTCCTTTCAGAGGCGCGCAACCGAAGGTTCGCGACGCTTTCCCTCGACGAGGGTGAAGGCAGGGAGATTTTCCGCCGGCTTGCCCGCGGCGCGGACGTCATCGTGACCTCGGAGCGCGTCGCACGTATGGACGAGGCGGGAGTCGGCCACGCCGCGCTCTCGGTGGAAAACCCGGGCCTGATATTTCTGGCCCTCTCGCTGTACGGATCTTTCGGCCCCTGCGCGGACAGCTCCGCCATGGACAGCGATATCCTTTGCCAGGCCCTCTCCGGGGCGCCGCACATCATAGGGGAGCCGGAAGAGGGGTCGCCGCCGCTTCCCCACCAGGCGCCTACGCGTCTCGGGAACTGGCACGGCTGGTTCACCCAGGGGCTCTGGGGGGCCTTCGGCGTGCTGGCGGCCCTGCGGTTCCGCGCGGAGACGGGGAAGGGGCAGTTCGTCGACGTATCCGGCGCGGAAGGGTTGATGAAGTTCGCGGATTACAACATCACATGGATGCACACCGCGGGCAAATCGCGCCGCAGGATCGGCAACTTCGATCCCGCCGTCTTCCCATATACTTACATCAAATGCAGGGACGGCCACACATTCATGGCGGCCTATAACGATGAGGCGTTCGATTCGCTTATGACCATAATCGGCCGTCCGGAGCTCGCAGGCGACCCGCGGTTTTCCTCTCCCGCCGCCCGCGTCCGGATGGAGACCGAAAAAGCTCTGCAGGCGATACTCGAGGATTGGTCGCAGCACCTGACCGCGGACGAGATCCTGCGCGCGATCGAGGAGCACACCTCGAAAAAGAGCGGCCCGGGGGCGGCGGTCGTGACGGGGCGGGTCAACCGCCCCCTGGAAACGCTTGCCGAAGCGAATTGGCGGGAACGGGGATGCTTCGCCAGCGTCGACGATCCCGTTTACGGCAATCTTCTCCTTGCCGCGCCGCCGTGGAAAATGAGCTTCACCCCGGCCCGCCTCAAGTCCGTCTGCAAACGTCCCGGCGCCGACAACAGGGAAATCTATTGCGGCCTGCTCGGCCTTTCCGCCGCCGAGGTGGATTCCCTGTCCGCCCGCGGCGTGATTTAAGGGGGCAACTTAGGAAAGAAAATCCCCCGGGACGGAGGTGGGAGTCCCGGGGGATCTTCAACCGCCCGCGAATTCACGGGGTTGCGGGCGGTTTCGCCTTCCCGGGGAGAGAAGGCAGTCAGTTAAGCTGCAACAGGCATCTTTAATCCCTATCGGCTGGTTTGCCGGCAATCTTTACAATAAAATGAATCCCCGCAGCGGTCCTGAATGGAGAATTTACGCCGCCGCTGATAGACTTTCCGGCGTAGTCCATCGAGACAGCCGGAGGGGCAGGTGGAGTTCTCCTCGATACTCAGGGACCTGGCCGTGGTTCTCGCGATCGCCACCGCTGTGGCGCTCCTCTTCGGCAAGCTGCGCCTTTCGGTAGTTGCCGCGTTCCTCGTTGCCGGGGCGATCCTGGGCCCCACCGGCGCAGGGCTCGTTTCCGATTCGGGGATGGTGAACTCCCTGGCGGAGATCGGCATAGTTCTCCTGCTGTTCACCGTCGGGCTGGAAATATCGCTTTCCAGTTTCGGAAAAATGCGCCGGCAGGTGTTGTGGGCCGGAGGGGCGCAGGTCTTCGCCACCGTCCTGCTGTCCCTGGTGATAATGATGATCTTCGGATCACCCGCGCCGGAGGCGATCTTCGTCGGGTTCGTCGTCTCGCTTTCCAGCACTGCGATCGTCCTTAAGGTCTACGCCGACAAAATGGAAATCGACAGCCTGCACGGGAGACTGTCGTTCGGGATACTGGTGTTCCAGGACATGGCCGTGATTCCGATGATGCTTCTCATCCCATCTCTCAGGCAGTGGGAAACTGCCCAGTTCTCCACCGTACTCCTTACCCTGGCGAAAGCCGGCGCAGGCGTTGCGGTGATCCTCCTGCTGGCGCGCTTTCTCATCCCCCGGCTTCTGAAAGAGATCATCAAGCTCAACAGCCGCGAGATCCTTGCCATGACCGTACTTCTCGTGTGCCTGGGAACCGCCTGGCTCGCCAACCGGTTCGGACTCTCCCTGGGGATGGGGGCGTTCCTGGCCGGCATGGTGATCTCGGAATCGGATTACGTCCATGAAATAGCGGCCCAGATCTTCCCTTTTCGGGACGTTTTCAACGGGATTTTCTTCATTTCGGTGGGCATGCTGCTCGACCTTCCGTTCCTGTTCGGGAACTTCCCCCTGGTTCTGGCCATGGTGGGAGCGGTCGCAATGGTCAAGGCGGTCTCCACGGGCTGGACGCTGCGGGCATTGGGGTATCCGTGGCGGGTGGCCGCGGTCGCGGGGATCGGGCTGCTGCAGATAGGGGAGTTTTCCTTCCTCCTCCTCTCCGAGGGGTATCGGGAGAACCTGGTGGGCACCAGCCAGTACCAGTTCCTGCTGGCAATTGCCGTCCTGACGATGATCGCGACGCCGTTCCTCATGGACGCGGCTCCCTGGATCGCGCGCAGGTGGGAGCGGTTGGCGCTCCGCGGCCCTGCATTCCCGGAAACTGCGGAGGAGGCGGTCATCCGGAAGACCGGCATGGAGAACCACGTCATCATCGCCGGCTACGGCATGAACGGGAAGAATCTTGCCCGCGTGCTCAAGGCGACCCGCCTTCCGTATGTCGTCGTGGACCTGAACGACTCCCAGGTGCGCGAGGGCAGGGCGGCCGGGGAGCCCATGTTCTACGGCGACGTCCATCGCCCGGAGATCCTCGATAGGCTGGGTGTGGCGCAGGCCCGGATACTGGTGCTGGCCATCTCCGATCCTATGGCCACGCGGCGCGCGGTTGCTATCGCGCGCAGGAGCAATCCCGATCTATTCATCCTTGTGCGCACCCGGCTGGTGGCGGACGTGGACGATCTGATAGCGCTGGGCGCCAACGCGGTGATACCCGAGGAATTCGAGACCTCGGTGGAAATATTTGCGCGCGTCCTTTCCGAATATCACGTGCCCGACCACGTGATCAAACAGCAGGAAGCGGTGATCCGCAGCGGGACTTACAGGATGCTGCGGGAGCGGACCGCCCCGAGCGGCGGCGAGGCGCTCGCCGAGTTCGAAGAGTTCCTCCGCCGGAAGGTGATCGAGATCTACTACCTCTCGCAGGGCTCCGGGTGGGAAAAAAAGTCGGTGGGTGACCTGCCGGCGGGGAACGACACCGGGATAGTCCTGCTCGCCATCCTCCGGGAGGACCGTGCGATCGTCCAACCGCCGCCTTCGGAAAGATTGGCGGCGGGGGACAAGCTCGTCCTCTTCGGAGGGCACGCTCCCCTGGCTTCGGCGCTTTCGGCGCTCTCCCGCCCGCCTTCCTCGTAACCGTTCTCCTGCCTGCAACCTCCCCGGGGCCAAGTGAGTCTTAGTTTCAGGCATTAAGACGGCCTCCGCGGGCGACATATGAAGCGTTACTTGACGGTCATGGCGATCATGGTTGCGACAGGTGCTTTCTGGGCCTTGCCGTGCCTGGGCCACGAAGGGGACCACCCGGGGGCGGTTTCACATCCCCAGGCGCAGGATGAAGTACGATTCCTGGACTTCTCGCTGGCGGATCTCGACGGCGCGCCTAAATCTCTCGGGCGGTTCGTCGGGAAGAAGCCTGTCCTGCTTGTGTTCTGGGCGGCGTGGTGCCCGCTGTGCAAGGAGCAGGTCCCCGTCATAAACCGTATACATCGCCAGGGGGCCGTGGAGGTCGTGGCCGTCAACGTGAAGGAAAGCCCGAAGAAGGTCAAGGCGGCGGTCCGGTCCCTGGACATACGGTATCCCGTCCTCCTGGATCCTGACGGCAGCGTCGCGAAAAAATACAATGTGCCGGGGGTCCCGGTTTACATCGTCATCAACAACGCAGGCATGATCGTATACAACGGAAACTCCTTTCCCGATCGCATCGAGAAGTATGACGGCTCCGTTTCCCTCCGCTCGGCGGCATTTACAAGGAGGAGCGTTCACGCCCGCGAGCATGCCTGCGGATGTTCCGGGGACCACCTTGGACGACATGCCTGTTGCTGCGTTCCATGCCACGGCGGATCCCATCGAAGGCCCCATGGGCAGGCCGAGAGGACGGGCGAGAAGTGCCTCTGCATCCCGCTTTCCAGCGGCGATTCGGCGGTAAGCACTCATCTCATGGAACGTCCGGAATTCCTATCGGCGTCCGTTCGTAACTTTTCCCCGGTTGACCGAAACGGGTGGTTCGTCCACCCCTCCTCCATCGTGACCGAGGGGCGGTTCGTCGAGCCTCCCGATCCCCCTCCGAGACCACCTGTATCCTGTTGAACGACGTGGTTACGCCAGCACCTGCTGCTGCGGCCGAAGATTCGCAGTCTCTGCCGGTGCGGCCTTGATGAAGTGGTGTCCACTCATACCGGATGGGGAGAACGGGGAAAGGAAGGATCACAATGCGAATGAAAATCACTACCCTGTTGGGCTTCATGGTTGCGACTGCCTCAAGCACGGCCTTTGCCTGCGACCTGTGCGCGATCTACCGCGCGACGGAAGCAAAGGTCTCCAAGCCCGGCTATTATACCGGGGTGTTCGAGCAGTACACCCGGTTCGGCACGCTCCGGGACGGCGGCAAGAAGGTGGAGAACGAAGCGGGCCAGTACCTGAACAGCTCCATCACCCAGTTCCTCGTGGGGTACCAGTTCAACGACAGGTACGGGGTGCAGCTTAACGTTCCGTATATCCACAGGTCCTTCAAGCGTGTCGAGGGAGGCGCCATAGACGAGGGAACGGTGTCAGGCCTCGGGGATGTAGCCCTCGTCGGAAACGCCCTCATCTACCGGCGATTGAGGGAGGACAGTACGTTTTTGTGGAACGCGGTCGGCGGAATCAAATTCCCCACCGGGAACACCGACCGGCTGAAGGAAGAGCTGAGCGAGGAGGAGCCGACGCCCGGCGAGCCGGAGAGCGGAGTGCACGGCCACGACCTGGCCCTGGGCAGCGGTTCATACGATTTAATCGTGGGAACCGATGCATATGGACGGTGGAAGCGCATGTTCGTCACGGCCGCCGTCCATTACTCGATTCGAACCGAGGGGGATTTCGATTACAGGTTCGCGAACGACCTTGTATTCAGTTTGAAGCCGGGGATCTATCTCGTGCTCTCCGACGAGGGGACCCTCGGCCTGCAGCTTGCCGTCACGGGAGAGACCAAGGGAAAGGACAAGTTGAACGGGCAGGAATTGGCCGACACCGGGATAACGAGTCTTTTCATCGGCCCGGAAATCTCCGCAACGTGGCACGAGAACTTGAGCGCCTCCGCGGGGGCGGATTTCCCGGTCGTCGAAAACAACACGAGCCTGCAGATCGTCCCCGACTACCGCCTTCGCGGGGCCGTGAACTGGCGCTTTTAGGGGAACGCCTGATATTGTCCGTCGCCCCCGGCGACTCGGGCCGGGGGCGGTTTATGAAGTGTTCGCAATTATCGATCGATGGTAATATCAACATCAAAAAGCAGGCACTTCCGGAGGATCTTCCGATGAGCCCTGTCCAGCCCGACCTGGCGAAATACGAGCGCGCGCTCCGCCGTTATTTCCAGGTTCCGGCAGCCGAGCGGACTACCAGGGACCGGGAGAAGATCCTGAAGATCCTGGGCCTGGAGAATCCGCAGGAATTCCTCGGGATGCACATTCCGCTCTGGGAAGCCAAGGTGGACGAGCTGCTCGATCCGACGAGCACGGACATGCTTCCCATCAGCATTTCCCATTCCTACGTGAACTGGGTCCGGGGCGCGATCCGCCTGATGCCGGACGCCGCACGCGTGAAGATATTCACGTCGAAGCTCAAGACGACGGGCCTCAAGAAAGCCGTCCTCGCCCTCCTCGCCCGCATGCAGAAGAACGGGCCCCGGGATTTCGAGATCATCAACGTGGAGCTGGTGGAGAAGGTTCACAAGGACACGCTTTTCATGTTGAAGGACAGCGGGGGGAAGAAGCACCAGGTCTACCTTTCCAGGTTCGGCTGCCTGGGCGAGTACATTTACGCCGGCCTTCCCGGGCTGGTCGGCCTGGCTGCGTTGCCCGTCGTTTACCACCTGAGCCCGCAAGGAGAGGAAGTGCTCCTCAAGCCGAAGGAGGAGGGGGTAAACATCTACCTGGACGAGGATCTGCCCGTCTCGAGGATCCTCAAGGACGGCGACTGGTGGGTGGAGGGAGCCGCCCGGCAGGATGCGCTGGGAGACTGCATCGGGACGGCGCTGCGGTACGGCCACTATGTGGCGACCCCCGAAAAGCAGGTCGTGATGATAGACAACATAGAGATGTTCCACCTCGACGAAACCGACGTCCGCATCTTCGAGCCGATCCACGAGTTCCTTCCCAAGCGGGCCTATCCGGACGACGGGGCGAGGCGGTCGGCGCTCCAGGAGCGCATGCACAAAACGTACGACAGGGCCTACAAGGACCAGGCGCGCATCCTTGCCGAGGAGTGGGGGGAAATAGAGCGGTACCTCATCGAGATGCGGCGTCACGTCCGGACCTATACGGGGGAGGTCTTCGAGACCGTCCTGGCCAGGATCAAGGCCCGGGTGTTCGCGCAGCGATGAGGCGGTGGGGGGCTGCCCCGCCGGTGCCCAGGGCAAAGACCGCGCTCCTTCTATTCGCCGCGGCCGTTCTTCTCTCCTCCTGCTCCTCATTTTTCCAGGGAAGCGTTCCGCAGCGTGACGGCGCCATTGCCGTTCCGGGAATCGCCGCGCCCGCGGAAATAGTCCGGGACCGGTACGGAATCCCCCACATCACGGCCGCAAACGAGCACGACCTCTACTTCGCTCAGGGATTCGCGCACGCGCAGGACAGGCTGTTCCAGATGGACCTGGAGCGGCGCCTGGCGCGGGGCGAGTTGGCCGAGATCTTCGGCGAAAAAGCCCTTCCCGCCGACCGTCTCTTCCGGCACCTGGGTTTCGCGGCCCGGGCTCCGGCGCTTTTCGCCTCGTGGCCGAAGAAGACCCGGGAAATCGTGCAGGCCTACTGCGAGGGAGTGAACGCCGGCATGGCCTCTCTTCGCGCATGGCCGGCGGAGTTCCGCCTCATGGGGACCGTGCCGAGGCGATGGGCGGCGCAGGACGTGGCCGCGGGCACGCTCCTCAAGTCGTTCGGGCTGGCGCAATGGGCCGAAGAAGCCACGCTGCACAAGATCGCCCTCCGGATTCCCCCGCAGAAATTCGCGGAACTGCTCCCGCAGGTGCCAGCCGGGTCGCCGGTCATCTCGCCTGGCACGGGCCCGGCCGCAAAGATGTCGATTTCGCCTCCGTCAGTGCTGGCCGAAGGGATCGCCTCTCTTCGGGCGACCGTGGGAGATTTTCCCCGCTCCGGCGGATCGAACGCCTGGGCCGTCTCGGGCAGGAAGAGCACAACGGGCCGCCCGATTCTCGCGAACGATCCGCACATGGTCCTTCCATGTCCGTCGCTCTGGTACGAGGTCCACCTGGCCGCACCGGGCGTGGACGTCTACGGCGTCTCCTTCC
Source organism: Candidatus Deferrimicrobiaceae bacterium (assembly GCA_036555205.1). Classification (GTDB taxonomy): domain Bacteria; phylum Desulfobacterota; class Deferrimicrobia; order Deferrimicrobiales; family Deferrimicrobiaceae; genus FEB-35. Next base: position 116 of record DATBLU010000280.1, on the reverse strand, counting down.
CGGGCGCGCCGGGCGTGGTGATCGGGCACAACCCGGAGATCGCGTGGGGATTCACCAGCGCGATGCTTGACGACGCCGACTTTTTCGTGGAGAAGGTCGACGGGGACATGGTGATG
>DATBLU010000264.1:0-5434 GCA_036555205.1 Candidatus Deferrimicrobiaceae bacterium | reverse complement strand
CTTCGTGGACTTCGACCTTGGACGGGGAGAGTACGGCGTTTCGGGGGATCCGCGGAAATGGCTTATGCCGGAGGGGATTCGACTGTCCTCGATCCGCTTGGGAAGCGCGGAGGCGGAGGACGGTGTCGTGCGGGTCCGGTTCTACCCGGACGGCAGCGCCGACGAGGCTCAAGTTGCGATCTCATCCGCCGCCGGCGGCAGCAGGCGGGTCAGCGTCGATCCTCTGACTGGTATCGCCGTGGAGGGGACGTGAGAGGCAACAGGCCCGACAGCGGATTCACGCTCCTGGAGGTGCTGGTGGCGCTGGCCATCCTTGCCGCCGGGCTCTTGGGCATCATCGAGATGCTCTCCGGATCGCTGCGGCTGTCGGGCGGAGCGAGGGACGTAAACGCCGCCTCCGTATACGCATCCCAGCGGCTTGAGGAGGCGCTCCTTGCGCCCAAGCCGCTGGAAGGCGAGGAGAGCGGTCTTTTCGGCGAGAAATACCGCTGGACCATGCGAACCTCTTTTCTCCCCGAGGAGGAGGGAAAACAGTTCAGGCCGGTGCGGTTGCAGGTGACGATACGCTGGGATGACGGCGCGCAGGAGCGCGCAGTGAGCATGGCTGCGATCCGATGGGATTGGAAGGGCGCCGATGCAGGCGGGTGACGGCATGAGGAAGGGATTCACACTGCTCGAGATGGTCGTCTCGATTTCGATCCTCGCCGCCATGGCTGCGTTCCTCGTCGTGGCGTTCCGGCTCACGGGACAGTCGCTTGCGCGGGGCGAAGAGGAGGCGATCGCCATGGCGCGGCTTCGCGCGGGGATCGAAATCCTCGAGCGGGCGATCCGGTCCGGCGACCCGGCCTCGATATTTCCTTCGGAAGGGACCTTCATCCCCTATTTCCGGGGGGAGCGCGCCAAAATCCGGTTCCTTTCCGCATCCCCGCCATCCTCCGTTTCCGGCGGCTACCGCATGCTCTGCTTCTACGGTGCGGAATCCAGGGGGGATGCGGCTGGTCTGATGCTGTCGGACAGCTCGCCGCTGCGCGGGGCGGGTGTCGAGAACTGGGAGGGGACCGAAAAGGCGCGCGTGCTGCTTCCAGGCGCTTCCGAAGTTGTATTCCATTACTCCCCCGGCCCCACGGATGAAGGGAAATGGGAATGGGTGGAGGAGTGGGACGCCAAGGATAAGAAGAGCCTGCCCGCGGCGGTCCGGGTGGAGTTCGTAACCCCGTCCGAGGGCGGCTCGTTGAAGACCGCGCTCGTCATCCCTGTCCCGGCGGGAGGATCGTGATGCGGGGGCGCAAGGGGATAGCGCAGCTCGTCGTCCTGTGGGCGCTGCTGCTGCTGGGGACGCTCGCGATGTCGTTCTCATTCGCGATGAGGACGGAGGCGCTTGCGGCGCGCAACGGGCTCGACGCCGCGCGCGCATATTACCAGGCTCGCACCGGGATCAACCGGGCGATCGCGCTGCTGTCATTCCCCGTCTCCGACAACGTCCTGATCGAGCCGCTTGTCGGGAAGGAGGACGACGCCTCCTACGAAACGCTGATCGTAAGCGAAAGCGGGAAGATCGACGTCAACCTCGTTTCCGAAGGAACGCTCAAGGAGGTCCTGCGCAACGGCGGATTGTCCCGGGAGGAAGCTGAAGGCGTGGGAGACTCCATACTCGACTGGAGGGACCAGGACGACATGCCAAGGCCCGGAGGAGCGGAAAACGCTCACTACGACTCTCTCCCCGAGCCGGTCAAGATCCGCAACGGGAAGCTTGCGGCGATAGACGAACTCATGTCGATCAAGGGCGTCACGCCGGATCTTTACACGCGGTTCCTGTCAAGGGTGTTCACCGTCCACGGCGGCTCCCCGCTTGTGGACGTAAACGCGGCGCCGCGGGAGGTCCTGCTGGCGATGCCCGGTTTTACTGCGCAGGCTGCCGACGCTCTCATCGCGCAGCGGCGGCAGAACCCCTTCCGCACGCCCGCCGAGATAACGGTGTTTTTAGGCGGGCAGGGCGTCCCGCTTGCGGCGGTCCCGATGTTGTCCACCGTCAAGTCCTCCCAGGTCTACACGATAGCTTCGGTGGGGAAGGCAAGCGGGAAGATCGCCAGAAGCATCGAATGCCGGGTGGAAATAGGCTCCGGCAGCGCAAAATCGGTTAAGATACTGCGGTGGGCGGACTATGTCGCAAGCGGCGAGGGGCCTGAACGGTGAACCTCTTCCGGACGGTTGTCGGGATCGATCCATCGGGGAAGCGCCTTGCGCTTTCGGCCCTGCGGTTCGGCATAGGCCGCCCCTCCGTAGCTGTCGCCCCGGCGGTATTCGAACTGCGCGCCGACCGCGAGCAGGCGAGGATGGAGGAGGCCGGGGGGGTCCTGCTCGATTTCGTTGCCCGCAACGGACTTGCCGGAGGAGAGGCGAGGCTTGCGATACCGGCGGACAAGGTGTTTCTGGCCAGGGTATCATTCCCGCCCTTGAAGGAAAAGGATCTGCGGCCCGCGCTTGCGCTGGAGCTTGACCGGATATTCCCGATCCCGGCGTCCCGCCTGAAGTTCAACTGGCTGCGGGGGAATGCGCCGGGCAAAAAGATCGCAAGGAATGTCGTCGCAGCGGCCCCCTCGGAATATATCGCGCGCTGGGAAGAAATCGTCTCCCGGGCGGGGCTGACCCTGGCCGGCGCCGTCCCGTCCGCGTGGGCGCTATCCACGGCCCGCCGGCAGGTGGGGCAGGCGGAAGTTAAAAACGGCGGGCTCTGCGCGATATTGAGGGACGCGGGAGGCGCGGCGGAGTGCACGGTGATCGAGGGAGACGAGCCGTTCTTCTCGGCGATCAGGAGTTGCTCGTCGGAGGCGGTTCGAAGCGAAGGGTTCGCCCTGCTTGCCGAGGCGCTCATCGACGCGCCGCCTTCCTCCCCGGATGCGGGCGTCGACGTATTCGCCCCCGCTGCGTGGATCAGCTCGGTGCGGTCTCCGCAGGAAGGCAAAGAACGACTCCGTCAGGTCGCCGGCCTCGATGCCCGGATGGCGGACGCAATGGCCGGCACCACGGGATGGAAGGCGGATCCTTCGACGGCATGGGGAGCGCTGGGGGCATACGGCGCGGCCCTCTGCGAGAAGGGTCTGGATCTTCTTTCCCCGGAGACGGAGGGGGCCGGCTTCCGGTCTGTGTACCGCGCCGCCACGTGGGCGCTTGCAGCCGTCACGTTGTTGCTGGCGATCGCCTGGCCGGCGGCCGTCGCGATCCGGACGCGCGGCGAGATCGACCGGCTTGACGCGAAGATCGCTTCCCTGCGTCCCGCAGTGGCGCGCGTCGAGGAGACGCTTGCCATCATCGGCGAACTGGAAGGGCGGGCCTTCGTCCTGCGCGAGGCCGGGTCCGGCCGCGAGGAGCCCCTGCTGATCCTGCGCCATCTTACCGAACGGCTGCCGCAGGGGACCTGGCTCACCGGGTTGCGGGTGGAGGACCGGAGGGTGGAAATCGACGGCCTCTCCCCTTCCGCCAATGAAATATTCCCGCTTCTCTCTCGGGATGGGCAGTTCAGGAACGTGGAATTCGCATCACCGATAACCCGCCAGGCGGATAACCTGGAGCGGTTCCAGATACGCGCGGAGTTCGTCCCGGTTGCCGCTCCAAAGGCCGGCGAGGCCGGAGGCAAGCCGTGACGTCCGTTGACGCCCTCTCGGCGAGATTTCGCGCCCTGTCGCAGAGGGAACGGCTGCTTCTGCTTGCGTGCGCCGCGGCTGTCCTTGCATTCGCCCTGGTTCGGTTGGCGGCCTACCCGGCGGTCGAATCCTACCGGAAGGCCAGGGCTGCCATCCCCCAGCGGCAATCGACCCTCCTGCGCTACAGCCTTGCAGCCCAGGGCGAGGAGAAGATCGACGAGGCGTTCGCGGATGCGGGGGAACGGCTGGAAGCGCTTGAAGAGGGGATACTCCCGGGAGACAACCCCGCCGCCGCCGGTTCGGCGCTGCAGGGTATCCTAAAGCCGTGGGTGCAACGCGCGGACACTCGCGTCACCTCCGTTCGCGCCCTGACCCCGGTGCAGAAGGGTGGATACGCGGAAGTGGCGGTCCAGATGGACCTTCAGACCACGACCGAGGGGCTTGCGGCGCTACTCGCAGAGGTCCCGCGGCATCAAAAGGTCCTCCGGGTAAAGAAACTCTCCGTCTCGTCCGGCTATTTCGGCGCGGCGGCATCCGCCCGGAAGGAAAACCTTGTAGTTTCAATTGCGATATCCGGTATCGCAAACACAGCGGTCGAGCAGAAAGGCGAGAGGGCGGAGGAATGATCCGGCCCGGAATGCTGATACCGTCGCTTGCGGCTGCCGCCCTCTTCTTCGGCTGGCAGACTTACGACGCATGGACCAGGCCGGTGGGCGCGGTCGGGGCCACCGCGCCGGGGGCGCCCGCCGTTCCTATCGGCGTGGCGCCGGCGGACGCGCCGACATCGGTGGACCTTTCCTCTCCCGTGGCCTCCATAGTCGCCAGGCCGGTGTTCAGGCCGGACAGGCGGCCGTTCCGGGAAGACCAGGCGGGGATCGTTCCGAAGCGGAACTATGATTCGGAACTTGCACGATTCACGCTGCTGGGTGTTCTCCTTTTGGGAAAAGACATGAAGGGGGTCGTGGTCGGCAAGGGGGGAGCGGGCAGGGATGAGCGGTGGGAGGTTTCGCCCGGCGACAGCCTTCCAGGATTCATGGTCAAGGATGTCGGCGCGGAAGGCTTGACGCTCGTCGCCGACGACAGGGAGTTCCTGTTGCCGCTCTACGCGGGAGGCCCCAAGGGCCAGCCTGGCCAGGCTCCCATTCGGACCGATACTTCCCCGGCGCGCCAGGCCGCTCCATCGCAGCAGCCTCCGGCAGGGCAGGCTGGAGCCGGGACCGTTCGCGCCAGGCCGGGTGCCGCGGCGCCCGCACCTGCCGTGTCTTCACAGCCCGCAGCGGCTTCACCGGCTCCGGAAGTGGCCCCGACGGCGCCCGCGACTCCGGCGCAAAGGGCAAGGGATTTCGGACGGGACCGGACCAGGACGCGACCGGTGTACACTCCGGGACGAAGGTAATCCCAAGAGGAGGACAGGATGAAGATCGGGACGTGGGCGGTCATAGCATTGGTGGTTTTCGCCGCCGCGGCATCGGCTGCGGAAATCGCGCCGCTACCCACCCAGGCACAGGACCTGATCGAGGAAGGGCCCGTCGAGCCGGGGCAGCTTCAGCCTCAGCAGGAAACTGAAGTCCATCCGCCCGCCGACGAGGAGTCGGCGCCAACCGTCGGTGCCTCTTCGGAAGAAGCTGCGACTGAGCCACCCGAGACTGCGGCGCCTGACGCCGATGCCCCCTCCGGGACAGCGACCCCGGCGACTCCAGAAGTTCCGGCTCCAGCAGCCACGCCGGAGCCGCCGCCGTCCGCTACGCCTTTAACGGCGCCGGTCGCCGCGGAGCCTCAACCGCCTGTTCCGC
>DATBLU010000255.1:0-2585 GCA_036555205.1 Candidatus Deferrimicrobiaceae bacterium | reverse complement strand
AGCTGCGAGCCGATCGCGTCCCCTTCCGGGTTTTCGTGGCAGGCTATCAGGAACCTGTCCTTTTCCCGGAAGAGGCGGCAGATCGCCTCGATGTCATTTCTCACCGTCGCCCTCCGACCGTATCTCCCGAAGCAGCCGGTCGATCCGGGCCCCCTTCTCGTAGGTGTTGTCGTATATGAACGCCACCTCCGGGGAATACCTGAGCTGAAGGCTTCGCCCGAGCTCCATCCGTATGAACCCCTTGGACCGCCGCAGCGCGTCCCGTACGGCGAGCTTCTCCTCGTCGCCGCCCAGAACGGAATAATGCACGCGGGCGATCTTGAGATCCGGGGTCACGGTGACTTCCGTGACCGTCACGACGCCCATTCCGGGATCCTTCACCTTGTTCTGGAGAATCAGGGAAACCTCTTCCCGGATCCGTTCCGCCACGCGCGCGGGGCGGTCGCCGCGGCCTTTCATGTCTCCCCCTCTTCCATCCTGAGGAATTCGATCCGGCGGCCGATGAGCTCGATCTCCCCGTCGCGCCCCACGAGATCGCTTATCCGGTCCAGCATCGACTGCGCCAGGCGCGTGTCGGTGGACACCAGCGCGACCCCTATCCGGCCCCGCTGCCACAGGTCCTGGCAGCCGACTTCGGCGACGGAAACCGGGAACCCGGAACGGATCCTGCCGGTCAGCCCGGCAAGCCTCCTGCGCTTGTCTTTGAGGGAGGCGGCGTCCGGGAAGAGAAGATCGGCCAGCAGCACCGCCACTATCATGGCACCCCGCCCCTGGACGCGGCCGGTTGCCGGCCGCGAGCCTGCCTGGCTTACGCGAGCGTTCCGGCGACCTTCTCCATCACGTACGCCTCTACCTGGTCGCCCACCTGGATGTCGTTGAAGTTCTCGATCCCGATGCCGCATTCGTACCCTTCAGACACCTCGCGGACGTCATCCTTGAAGCGCTTGAGGGACGAGAGCTTCCCTTCGAAAACCACCACGCTGTCGCGCAGCAGGCGAATGCTGGAGTTGCGCGTGATCTTTCCCGCCAGCACGTAGCATCCGGCGATCGTCCCGACCTTCGAGATGTGGAAGGTATTGCGCACCTCGGCGCGCCCCTGGGAGCTCTCCCGGAAGGTGGGCGAGAGAAGCCCCTCCATGGCCTTCCTGATGTCGTCGACGACGTCGTAGATCACGGAATAAAGCCGGACGTCGACGTTCTCCCGCTCGGCGAGCTCCGCCGCCTTCGGCTCGGGCCGGACGCTGAAGCCGATTATGACGGCCGTCGAGGCCGAAGCCAGCATGACGTCAGATTCGGAGATCCCCCCGACCCCGGCGTGGATCACGTTCACCTTGACCTTCTCCCCGGACAGCTTGTCGAGGGAGAACTGCAGCGCCTCCATCGATCCCTGGACGTCCGCCTTTATGACGATGTTCAGCTCCTTGAGCGCCCCCACCTCGATCTGGCGATGGAGATCCTCGAGGCTGAACTTCGGCCGGGCGACGGTCTTCTCCCGGTCCTTCTCCTGTCGGTGCAGCGCGATCTGGCGGGCAGTGCGCTCGTCCTTCAGGACGGCGAACTTCTGGCCGGCCGCCGGAAGGCCGTCGAGCCCCTGGATCTCGGCCGGAGTCCCCGGCGGGGATTCCATGAGCCGCTTGCCCTTGTGGTTGGCGAGCGCCCGGACCCTCCCGTAGTGGACGCCCGTGACGATCGGGTCGCCGACGCGCAGGGTCCCTTCCTGGACGAGGACCGTGGCCACCGGCCCCCGTCCCTTCTCCAGGCGGGACTCGATGACCGTTCCGCGCGCCATCTTCACGGGATTGGACTTGAGCTCCAGCAGGTCGGCCTGCAGCAGGACCAGCTCGATCAGCGAGTCGATGCCCGTCTTCCTCTTCGCGGAGACGTTTGCGTACAGCGTCTGGCCGCCCCATTCCTCCGGGACGAGCCCGTGCTCGGACAGCTGCTGCCGGATGCGGTCTGGCTGGGCGCCCGGCTTGTCGATCTTGTTGACCGCCACCACAATGGGCACGCCTGCGGCCTTGGCATGGTCTATCGCCTCGATCGTCTGCGGCATCACGCCGTCGTCGGCCCCGACGACCAGCACGACGATGTCGGTGACCGAAGCGCCGCGGGCGCGCATCGAAGTGAACGCTTCGTGGCCGGGAGTGTCCAATAGGACGAGCTTCCGGCCGCCGTGCTCCACCTCGTAGGCGCCTATGTGCTGGGTGATCCCTCCGGCCTCCTGGCCGGTGACGTTGCTCTGCCGGATCGCGTCGAGCAAAGTTGTCTTGCCGTGGTCCACGTGCCCCATGATGGTGACTACCGGCGGGCGCGCGACGAGGTCCTCGATGCGGTCCTCTTCCTGGTCGATGAGGCTCTCCACCTCGGGGGCGACGTTCTCCACCTCGTAGCCGTATTCCTGGGCCAGGATCCGCGCCGTGTCCGCGTCCAGAAGCTGGTTGACGGTCGTCGGCATCCCCATCTCTATGAGCTTCTTGATCACGTCGGCGGCCTTTATCCCCATCCGGTGGGCGAGGTCGCCTACGGTTATGACCTCCTCGATCTTGAACACGCGCTTGCTGGCCTTCGGGGGCAGGGTGGAGGGA
>DATBLU010000247.1:0-2154 GCA_036555205.1 Candidatus Deferrimicrobiaceae bacterium | reverse complement strand
AGGCCGCTGGTCGGAGTGGTGGGAGAGATCTTCTGCAGGCTGAACACGTTCAGCAACGACGACGTGATGCGGAAGGTGGAGGACGCCGGGGGGGAGTGCTGGATCTCGGACGTCAGCGAGTGGGTGTGGTCGACGAACGCGGACCACATACGCACGCTCAAGCGATTCGGGAAGCGCCTGACCATGGAGATGCTCGGGGCGAAGCTCAAGTGGCATTTCCAGACGAAGGACGAGCACGCGCTGGTGGAGGCGTTTCGCGGGGATTTCAAGGGCTACGAGGAGCCGCACGACATCCGCGAGATATACGAGCTGGCGCGCCCGTACCTTCCTCCCGAGGGGGCGCTGGGAGAGATGATGCTGTCGGTCGGGAAGACCGTTTACATGTACCGCAAGGGCGTCGACGGCATCCTGGACATCAACCCCTTTTCCTGCATGAATGGTATCGTATCGGAGGCCGTTTATCCCCGCGTCTCCCGCGATTGCGACGGGCTCCCCGTCCGCGTTCTTTACTTCGACGGGACGCGCGCGGACAGGAGGTACGAGCTGGAGATCTTCATGGACCTCGTGCGCGCTTATTCTGCGAGGAAGAAGCGGCCGCGCCGCCTGCCGGATGGCATGGGGATCACGGTCCCGCGCGCGGACGCCGGTTGAAAATCGCGGTCCTTTCGGACCTTCATTCCAACGGCGACGCGCTTGATGCCGTGATGCGGGAGCTCGCCGCGCGCCGCGTCGACCGGATCTACCATCTCGGCGATCTGGTCGGGTACAACGCGGAACCGGAAAAATGCGTGCGATGGGTCTCCGAGAGCGCCGCCGGCGGCATCCTGGGCAACCATGACGCCGTCGCCTGCGGGAAGGCGACCGGGGAGTTTTTCAACACGCCGGCGCGTATCGCGGCGAGATGGTCGGCGGATCGCCTCTCCGCAGGGTCCTTGGGGTACCTGTCATCCCTTCCCGACAGGCTGGTGGTGGAAAAGGAGCTCCTGATGGTGCACGGGGCGCCCTCCGACCCGGACCGCTACCTTTTCACGCTGGACGACGCGGTGGAGGAGCTGGACGCCTTGGCGCAGTCCCCGGCACTGAGAGTCGTATTCTTCGGCCACACGCACGTGCCGGCCGCGGTCGTCCGCAGGCGCGACGGAATCACGGCATCCGTCTCTCCCGGCGAATACGCGCTCAAGGAAGGGGAGACCGCGCTTCTGAACCCCGGCAGCGTGGGCCAGCCGCGCGACCGCAACCCTGACGCTTCGTTTCTTCTGTTCGACACCCGGACCCGCACGGCCTCATGGGTCCGAACGCCTTACGACGTCAAGGCGTGCCAGCGCAAGGTCCGGGAGGCCGGCCTTCCCGGATTCTTCGCCACGCGGCTGTCGGAAGGCACGTGAATCCGCGGCCTTACCGGTTTCTTCCCCACACGGCCGACATCCGCCTGGAGGTCCGCGGAAGGGACCTGGCCGGGCTTTTCGCGGCGGGGGTCTCCTCGCTTTTTTCCCTTATGACCGATCGCCGGCGCATCCGCGCCGCGGAGACGAGAACCATAGAAGTCGCCGGGAACGACCTCGAGGAGCGGCTCTTCCTTCTGCTGCGCGAGGCGCTTCTGCTCTTCTCGGCGGATCGTTTTCTCATTCGTAGCGCGCGTGGTAGGATGAAGGTATCGGGAGTCACGATGGAAGTGCGGGGCGAGGCGTTCGACGCCTCCCGGCACGCCGTTTTCAGGGAGATCAAGGCGGTGACCGCGCACGGGATCTCCGTGGAGAGAAAGGCGGGAGGGTTCGTCGCCCGCTTCGTCGTGGACGTATAGCGCGTTCGGCGGCCTCTGTAAAGAGGAGGGCCTGCCATGAAGTATAACGACGTATCCCTCAATAAATTGTCCGACACCATGTGGGAGGTCCCGCGGGCCGGCGGCATGCGGGTCCCCGGGCTGATCTTCGCCTCCGAGGCGATGATGGCCGAGATCGTGCGGGACGAGGCCGTTCGCCAGGTGATGAACGTCGCGCACCTGCCCGGGATCCTGCGCTACAGCATCGGCATGCCGGACATCCACTGGGGATACGGATTCCCCATCGGGGGAGTGGCCGCCATGGACGTGGAAGAGGGGGTGATCTCGCCGGGGGGCGTGGGATACGACATCAACTGCGGCGTGCGCCTGCTGCG
>DATBLU010000246.1:0-6920 GCA_036555205.1 Candidatus Deferrimicrobiaceae bacterium | reverse complement strand
GTTCAACCTCGAGGAGCAGCTCGAAAGGGCATGCGCCCGCAAGGTGTCGCTCCCCTCGGGCGGGCATATAATAATCGACCGGACCGAGGCGTTGTGGTCCATCGACGTCAACTCCGGCCGGTCGTCCAAGGACAGGGACATAGAGGATACGGCCTATCGGACCAACAAGGAAGCCGCTTCGGAAGTCGCGCGGCAGCTCCGTATCCGCGACATGGGGGGGCTGATCGTCGTCGACTTCATCGACATGGAGAGCCGGAACCACATCAAGGACGTCGAAAAGACCCTCAAGGACACGCTTAAAAAAGACAAGGCGAAAAGCGACGTCTCCAACATGGGGAAATTCGGCCTGGTCGGGATCAGCCGGCAGAGGATGGGGATCTCGTTCTACGACGTGGTGATGAAGGGATGCGACATGTGCCAGGGAACGGGCTCCCTTCCCACGCCGGACGCCATGGTGGTGCGCCTCCTGCGGCGGATCCACAGCGAGCTGTCGAGGGACCATGCGAAGGACCTGGCGGTCCGCGTGTCCCCGCAGCTACTGGAAGCGCTGCTGAACCAGAAGCGCGAGGAGGTCACAGCCCTGGAGAAGATGTGCGGCGCGCGCGTCATCTTCGCGGCCGACTCATCCCTCGCCCCCGGGTCCTTCTCCGTGGGCGAAGGGACTACATGATAGACCCGTCGGTCCAGGACCGCACCACCCAGGACCGGCTGCACCGCCTCTGCCGGCGGTACATCCGCGTGGCCTTTTTCTACCTGTGTCTGGGTCTTCTCCTCGGCGCGGCGATGCTCGCCTTCGGCAACGACAACTTCCTTTTCGTGCACACGCACATGCTGCTCGTCGGATTCGTCCTGTTCCTGATCTACGGCATAGGCCTCAAGCTGATCCCGACGATGTTCTTCGGACTGCCGCGGGTCGTCTCGATCGGCTGGGCGGAAGTCCAGTTCTGGATGGCGAACGTCGGACTGGCGGGCATGCTCGTCGGCGCGGTGATGCCGGTGGGCCTCGGGCTGGACCGGATCGCCGTCCTTTTCGGGCTCGTCGAAGCCGCCGCCGGCATCCTGTTCGCGGTCCTTATGGGAAGAACGATCGGCGGAAAACAGGGCGCCGGCCGGGGATCGTGAGCGTCTCTGGCGATTACGGCAGGAGCTTTCCCGCCGGGTCGTACGTCCTGAACCCGAATTCCCCCCGGGCGGTCAGGAAGAAGTACCTCCACTCCTCGCGCCAGGAGGGAAGGACCGCAAGCACCTTGGTCGCCTGGCCCTGCGTGAACCGCAGGAGCCGCTCCGAGTGGAAATGCCCCAGGATGACGAAGTCGACGCCCGACGCGAAGCGGCGAAGGGCGAACTCCCGGCAATCCTTCTCCGGGAAGGAGCCGCGGAAGCGCCGGTTGGTCCTCTTCAATTTCCTCTCCAGCCTGTCGGCAAGCGGAAGTATCACCGAGGAGGGGAGGGCGGAGACGGCGCCGAAAGCCAGGCGGTTCTTCGAGATGGCCTTCCAGAACCGGTAGACGATGTCCGCGCGGTTGACCGTGTCCCCGTGGGAAAGGTAGAGCCTTTTCTCCCCCACGGCCGCCCCCATTTCCGACTCGGCCACCGCGTCGAACGTGTGTCCCTCGTGGTACTTTTTCAGATAGAAATCCCGGTTCCCCTCCACATAATATAAACGTAGGCCTGCGCGGCGAAGTTCCCGCATGCGGGAAACGACCGGCTTCTGGAAACCGAATGTGAGGCCGGGGCTTCCGAACCAAAGGTCGAACATGTCGCCAAGCATGAACACGGCGACGTTTTCGGCGGCGGCTTTCTCGACGAGTGCGACGAAATTGCGCGTGTGGATGTCGTCCTGGTTCAGGTGGGCGTCGGAGAGAAAGACCGCCCGCTCGGAAGAGGTCGGAAACCCTTTGTCCATACGCGGAATACGATAACACAAGATTCCTTCGAGGAGACTGCGCTATGTCCCTGCTTCGCGGCGTGCGGGTGCTGGATCTGTCGCTCCAGCTTCCGGGCCCTTACTGCACCTTGATGATGGCCGACTACGGCGCGGACGTGATCAAGGTCGACGAGCCCGTCCCGCGCGTCAGGAACCCCTTCGCGGCGGATGAGCCGGGGCTGTCCCCCTCGGAACGGTACCTGAACAGGGGGAAGCGCAGCCTCACCCTCGACCTCAAGTCGGAGGAAGGAAGGGAGGTCTTCCGGAAGCTGGCTTCGGGCTCCGACGTGGTCGTCGAGGGGTTCCGGCCCGGCGTGGCGACCAGACTCGGCGTGGATTACGAGACCCTGTCCGCCGTAAACCCCATGCTTGTTTACTGTTCGATTTCCGGCTACGGGCAGGCCGGCCCGATGCGCAGCGTCGCCGGGCATGACATCAACTACACTTCATATGCGGGAATCCTGGGGCTGTGCGGCTCGACCGGTTCGCCTCCCGTTCCGCCTCCGGTCCAGATAGGCGATCTGTTCGGCGGTGCAATGATGGCTCTCTCGGGGATACTCATGGCGCTTCTCGGCCGGCAGTCATCCGGAAGGGGGAAGTTCCTGGACATCTCGATGACGGACGGCGCCATGTCGATGCATGCGTTCAACGCCGCGGAATATCTATCGGGAGGCGCGCCGCCCGAGCGGGGCAACATGCACCTTACGGGGAAATACCCGTGCTACAACGTCTACCCGTGCGCCGAGGGAGGATATGTCAGCATCGGCCCGCTGGAAGGCTGGTTCTGGGAGAGAATGGTCAAGGCGCTTGGCCGCGAGGACCTGATGGGATTCCAGTACGCCGAGGGTGGAGAGTCTTTGCGCGTGCAAGCCGAGTTGGGCAAGGTTTTCCTGGCGAGGACCCGCGACGAGTGGGTGGAGTTCTTCCGCGAGCACGACGTATGCCTGTCTCCCGTCCTGTCCCTGCCCGAAGCACTGGCGCATCCCAACGCGCTTTCGCGCCGAATGGTTATCGACGTGGAATCGCCCCTGGGCGGGAACGAGCGCCAGCTCGGGCTGCCGATAAAGGTCGCCGGGGAAAAAGAGGCCGTCCCCTCACGCGCCCCCCGCCTGGGGGAGCACGACGAGGAGATCCTCGCCGGGATCGGTTACACGGCGGCGCGGATCGATGAACTGCGGACGAAGGGCGTGATCCGGGGGAAGCGGGGCTAAAAAACATGCCTAGGGCGAAGAAAAAGATCGTCATCCCGCTGCCGGAGATAAAGGAGCGCGGGGTGATGCCGAAACCAACCCGTGTTATACCGGACCCGAAAAAGGCGGCGCGCAAAAAAGCGTGCCGCGTAAAGGTAACCGCGGAGGACGAGTCGAATTCGCGGTGATTATCGCGCCGGGAGGGCAGGCTGAATCCTCCGGCGGTAAGAATCATCGGATAGGAAGAGGCGCGAACGTTCCCAGGAACGGAGGCCCGCATGGAACTGCCGTTGTTGGCTGCGCTTCGAGAGGACGGGAGCATCGACCCGGATCTCGACCCGAAATTCGACGGGGAGATACTTCTTTTACTTTTCAGGAAAATGGTTTTTCTGAGGGCGCTGGACGAGAAGGGGCAGCACCTCCAGCGCGCGGGGCGGATCGGATTCTACATAGGCGCCGCTGGCCAGGAGGCGGCGGAGATCGGCTCAGGCTTCGCCCTGCGCAAGGGGGACTGGGTGTTTCCCTCGTATCGCGACCAGGGGGCGGCCCTCATGCACGGATACCCTCTTCCATCTCTTGTCGGGCAGCTCTTCGGAAACTCGAAGGACCTGACGAAGGGCAAACAGATGCCCAACCACTGGTGCGACCGGGCTCTGTGCATCGTCTCCGTTTCCTCCCCCGTCGCAACCCAGCTGCCCCAGGCGGTGGGAGCAGCCTACGCCGCCAGGATGCGCGGCGAGAAGACCGCCGTCATAGGATACTTCGGGGACGGAGGCAGCTCCACGGGGGAGTTCCACGCTGCTATGAACTTCGCGGGGGTCTTCCGGACCCCGAACGTCTTCTTCTGCAGCAACAACCAGTACGCCATATCCACCCCCTTCGCGCGTCAGACCGCGTCCGGATCGGTCGCGGCGAAGGCCGCGGCTTACGGGATCGAGGGCGTTCGCGTGGATGGGAACGACGTGCTTGCCGTCTACACCGTGACCCGCCGCGCAATGGAACGGGCAAGCGAGGGATCGGGACCGACGCTCGTCGAGGCGGTGACTTACCGGATGGGATCGCATTCGACTTCGGACGATCAGGCCCGCTACAGATCGGCGGAAGAAGTGGAGGAATGGGGCCGCAAGGACCCGATCCGCCGGTACGGGGGATGGCTCAAGAAAAAGGGGCTGTTGACCGACCAGGACGAAGCCGAGGCGTCTTCGTCCGCCCGTGAAGAGGTGCAGCGCGCCGTTGCGGCGTGCGAATCGGCTCCGCCCGTCCCGCGGGAAAGCCTGGTCGAAGACGTCTACGCGGAGATGCCGTGGCACCTGTCCGAGCAGTTGGAGTGGATCCGTGAGCCCATTGCGAGGTGAAACGGTGACGGCGATGACGCTCGTCCAGGCGATCAACGACGCGCTGGCGCTCGAGATGGAGCGAGATCCCCGGGTCGTCCTCCTCGGGGAGGACATCGGAAAGAACGGGGGGGTCTTCCGGGCGACGGAGGGGCTTTGGGCGAGGTTCGGCCCCGACCGCGTTATCGACACGCCGCTGGCCGAGCAGGGGATCGTCGGGATGGCAATCGGAATGGCGCTTAACGGCCTTCGGCCCGTCGCCGAGATCCAGTTCTCCGACTTCATCTACCCGGCATTCGACCAGATAGTGTCCGAGCTCGCCAAATTCCGGTACCGTTCGGCCGGCCAGTTCACGGCCCCGGTCGTCATTCGGACGCCTACCGGCGGAGGCATAAAGGGGGGGCACTACCATTCGCAAAGCCCGGAGGCGTACTTCATACACACGGCGGGATTGAAGGTCGTGATGCCGTCGACACCCGCCGACGCCAAGGGCCTGCTCGCCTCGGCCGTGCGCGACCCCGACCCGGTGATATTCCTCGAGCCCAAGGCGCTTTACAGGACCGCCAAGGGAGAAGTGCCCGAAGGGGATTTCACGGTGCCGCTGGGGAAAGCGCGCATCGCAAGGGCGGGGGAGGATGTTACCATTGTGACCTACGGCGCTATGGTGCAGGTGGCGGAAGAGGCCGCGGCGCTTGCCGTCAAGGAGGGGATCAACCCGGAAGTGATCGACCTTCGCACCCTTTGGCCGATGGACATCGAGGCGGTCATACGGTCGGTCGAGAGGACGGGCAGGGCGGTCGTCCTGCACGAGGCGCCGCGGACGTGCGGCTTCGGGGCTGAGATTTCCGCCCTCGTTCAGGAGAAGGCGTTCCTCCATCTGAAGGCGCCGGTCGCCAGGGTGACGGGCTTCGACACTCCGTTCCCGTACTCGCTGGAAAAGCTTTATATACCCGATGCCGGCCGCTTGCTCGGGGCGATCCGGGCAGCGGTTGATTTTTGAACGGTTCCAGTGCCGACAGGCCATCCAAGGAGGGGGAAATGACGGAACATGTGGCGGCAAAGCCGTATCGGCTTTACATCGGCGGGATATGGACCGACGAAAGGGAGACCATGCCGGTGATCGACAAGTACACCGGCGAGACGATCGGCGTCGTGCCGGTGGCGTCCCGGGAGACGGTCGAGAGAGCGATCGGAGCCGCCCGGGAAGCGTTTCCCGGGTGGTCGCGGACGCCGGCGCACCGCCGTTTCCAGATACTCTCCAAGGCCAGCGGCCTGCTTGCGAAGCACCAGGAGGAGATCGCGGCGATCATCTGCCGCGAGGCCGGCAAGGCGTGGAAATACTCGATGGGCGAGGTTGCGCGCGCGGTCGAGACCTTCCAGTTCTCCGCCGAGGAGGCGAAACGCATCCACGGAGAGACCGTGCCTATGGACGCCAGCACCGCGGGCGAAGGGAGGATGGGTTTCTACCTTCGCAGCCCGGTCGGAGTCGTGGCGGCCATCACGCCGTTCAACTTCCCCTTGAACCTGGTCGCGCACAAGGTGGGTCCCGCGCTGGCCGCGGGGAACGCCCTGGTCCTTAAACCGGCCTCCACCACCCCTCTGACCGCGATCCGCCTGGCGGAAATCCTCGAGGAGGCGGGGGTGCCCCCCGGGGTTTTCAACGTCGTTGTCGGGCCCGGCGGAACCGTCGGGGACTGGATCACCACCGATCCGCGCGTCGCCAAGATCTCCTTTACCGGGAGCCCTCCGGTGGGGGAAGCGATCATACGCAAGGCGGGCCTCAAGAAAGTAACGATGGAGCTCGGCAACAACTCCGGCACGATTATCGAGCCCGACGCGGATCTCGATGCGGCAGTGCCGCGTTGCGTCGTAAGCGCCTTCGCCAACTCGGGCCAGGTGTGCATATCACTGCAGAGGCTGTACCTGCACAGGAAGATCGCAGGGGAGTTTACCCGGCGGTTCGTCGAGGCCACGGCCAGGGTAAAGGTTTCCAACCCGTTGGAGAAGGACTGCGACGTCGGCCCGATGATCGACGAGGGCGAGGCGAAACGCGCGGAGGCATGGATACGCGAGGCGGTCGCCGAGGGAGCCAAGGTGCTTATCGGCGGCAAGCGCGACGGGAGGGTCCTGTACCCGACCGTTCTGGCCAACGTCAGGACGGAGATGAAGGTCATGTGCCAGGAGGCGTTCGCCCCGCTGGTCTCCCTCTACGAGTACGATAAATTCGAGGACGCGGTGCAGATGGTCGACGACTCCCCCTACGGTCTGCAGGCGGGCGTCTACACGAACGACATCAAGAAGGCGCTCTACGCCGTCGAGCGGATCAATGCAGGCGGCGTGATGATAAACGACACCTCGATATTCCGCGTCGATCACATGCCGTACGGCGGGAACAAGATGAGCGGCCTGGGCAGGGAAGGCGTCCGGTTCGCCGTCGAGGAGATGACGAACATCAAGATGGTGATGATC
>DATBLU010000027.1:0-13523 GCA_036555205.1 Candidatus Deferrimicrobiaceae bacterium | reverse complement strand
CAGACGACCTGGGGCTTGCCGGTGCGCACGGCCAGCCCGAAGTCCCGCGCCAGCCGCTCCACCAGCACCTCCAGGTGCAGCTCCCCCATTCCTGAAAGGAGGATCTGACCGGTGTCGGCGTCCTCCCGGCACGAGAGGGTGGGGTCCTCGTCCACAATGTTGTTCAACGTGTCGCGCAGCCGTTCCATGTCGCGCAGCGTTTTCGGTTCAACCGCTATCGACACCACGGGCTTCCGTATCTCGATGGACTCGTAGACGATCGGGGCGCGGGGATCGCTGAGCGTGTCTCCGGTGCGGGCGGACTTCAACCCTCCCGCTCCAACGATGTCCCCGGCCCGCGCCTCCCCTATCCGCTCCTTCTTCCCCGCATGTATGCGGAAGAGGCGCGCGATCTTCTCCTCGCCGCCGGTCGTCGCGTTGTAAACGACATCCCCTTCCGCCACTTTACCGGAATATACCCTGAGGTAGACAATTCGCCGCCCCTCCTCGATCAGCACCTTGAAGACCAGCGCGGAGAAGGGAGCGGAAGGAGCGGACTCCCGCTTCGCCGGGACCCCCGTGCGCGGATCGTCCCCTCTCACCGGCGGAACCTCGACGGGTGACGGCAGGAAGTGGACGATCCCGTCCATGACCGGCTGTATGCCCTTGTTGCGCAGCGCGGCGCCGGCGTACACGGGGAAGAAACGGGCGGCGATCGTGCCTTTGCGCAGCGCGCGCCGGATCAACGGAACGGGAATCTCCTCGCCGGCGAGGAATTTTTCCGCGGCGGCGTCGTCGACGTCCGCAGCCGCCTCCAGCAGCGACTCGCGGTAGCGGGCGAGGCCCGCTTTCTCATCGTCCGCGAGGGGCGCCCGGCGGATCTCCGATCCCTGTCCGTTTTCGGAAAACTCCAGCCGTTCCATGGCGACGAGATCCGCGACGGCGCGGAACACCCCGTCCGAAAACAGCGGCGCCGTCACCGGCACCCCTCGCGCGCCGAGCTTCTTCTCCATC
Source organism: Candidatus Deferrimicrobiaceae bacterium (assembly GCA_036555205.1). Classification (GTDB taxonomy): domain Bacteria; phylum Desulfobacterota; class Deferrimicrobia; order Deferrimicrobiales; family Deferrimicrobiaceae; genus FEB-35. The sequence continues at coordinate 12,530 of DATBLU010000027.1, read as the reverse complement.
TCGCCGATCACCCGGTCGAAGTCCGCTCCCGGCCGGTCGAGCTTGTTGATGAAGGCCAGGCGGGGGACGCGATGCCTGTCCGCCTGCCTCCACACCACCTCGGACTGCGCCTCCACGCCGGCCACGCCCTCGAATATGACCACGGCGCCGTCCAGCACGCGCAGCGAGCGCTCGACCTCGATCGTGAAATCGACGTGGCCCGGCGTGTCTATCAGGTGGACCTCCGCTCCCAGCCATGGAAACTGCGTCACGGCGGCCGTTATCGTGATGCCGCGCTCGCGCTCCTGCGGCAGGTAGTCCATCTGGGCGTCCCCTTCGTGGACTTCTCCCATGCGGTGGGTGATCCCCGCGTAGTACAGCACGCGTTCCGTGAACGTGGTCTTCCCGGCATCTATGTGGGCGATGATCCCGATGTTGCGGATCTTCTCGATCGGTCCCAACCTAGAAATTCCCCCGGAAGAGGTTGAAGGAGGAAGTGTCCGGGATTTCCCTGTCATCCCGGAGCGCGGCGAAGATCGCGCCGATTTCCGACGGGGAAGCGTTCCGTACGTCGACGTAGAAATCCTGTATCCCGGCGGCGCGGATCTCCTGCAGGGCCCCCGAAGCGGAAAAAGGACGCACCGGCCGGATGGTCGAGCCCCGCTCGTCCACCTCGACGGTGAACCGCTCCGCCCTGGGGCTCACGACTTCCCCTCCCTTCACCCCGCCGGCGGGTATCAGCCGGGAGACCATGAGCGGCAGGGATGCGTACGCCACCGCGATTCCAAGGCCGTGCAGGTATTTTCCCACCGCGCGAAGAGCGGACAAAGGCGCCTCTATCGGCAGGACCATGCGCGACGCGCCCATGCGCGAGAGAACGGACAGCGCCCCCATGTTGAACGCGTACAGGTAGTGATCGCTGATCAGGGTCACGTCGCGCCGCAGGTTCAGGCCGGAAAAGAGCGAGAAATGGCCGATGTCGGAGACAACCCATCGCCGGTGCCCCTTGCCGACGGCTTCCTTCACCGTTCTCCGCAGGAATGCGGCGTCGGCTTCCACCAAGGGCGCGGGCAGCCTCAGGTAGGCCCTGTTACGGAACGTCCCCCGGCCCGCCGGCGAAGGATCCCTTGCCAGCCCGCGGGAAAATTCCACGACCGGTATTATCTCCTCCCCCCCGGGAAGGTGCGCAAGCTGATCTGCGCGGCAGCCCGCGAAAAAAACCGCCGGGACCTTCTCCTGCCGGTTCCCCGCCACCCTCAACGCGGGAAGGACGGAGAGCCGCAGATCCTTTCCGGAGAGGTAGAAATCCTTGTCGAATTTCCGCGCGGCCTTTACGAACAGGGTCTCCACGTCAGGCCATGAAACTCCCGCGCCACGCCCCTCGACGCGTATCTCGCCCAGCGGGAGGTCGCAGCGGTAGACTGCCGCAAGCCTTCCTTCCGCGTCGGAGGGAAGCCTTCCGCGCGAGGCGTCCCCCCCTCCCGATACCCGGTATGAGAACGATCGCCTGATCTTCCCGTAGGCGGCTTCCACGGCCACGACCGCCTCGCCCACGACGACGCGGAAGCGGACCCCTTCCGGCCGTATCGCTTCCATCTCCTTCCTGGCCCGGCGCGTGATCTCCGCGCGTCCCGCGCCTCCCACGCGGAACAGGAGGTCCCCGGGTGAAACGGGAAAGGGAACGGTCACAAAGAATCCGCGGGGGTCGGCCCGCATCGAGAGCGCCGTGAATCCTTTGCCGGAACCGTCGCTCTGGAACTGCACCCTGAGCCGGTCCCCGCGCGATACCCTCGCGTCCCCGGAGAGAAACGCCCACCCGTCCCGCACTTCTCGTATCGCTCCCAGAGGCTCCCCCACGTTGCCGGTGCTTCCCCCCGCCACGACCTCGCCGGGCGACGCCCCTCCCGTGAGGCCCCGCGTCTCCTCCCGTCCCGCCACTTCCGAAAGTAACTTTCTTCCCTCGGCTACCCCCTCCGCGGGCTTCCCGTCGCGGATGCGATCAAGGGCGACACGATAGGCGGAGACCACGCCGGCGACGTACTCGGCGCTCCGCATGCGCCCCTCGATCTTGAACGCCGCAAATCCCAGCGGGACCAGCTCCGGCAGGATATCGATGAGGGACAGGTCCCGGGTAGAGAATACGGCTTCCTCACCCCCGCCGTGTCCGTAAAGCCGCCGGCACGGCTGAACGCACGCCCCGCGGTTTGCGGACTTTCCCCCGAGATAGGAGGAAAAGAAGCACTTGCCCGAATAGGAATAACACATCGCTCCGTGCACGAATATCTCGACGGCGACCCGCGCCCTGGCCGCGATCTGCCGAACCTCGTCCAGGCGCAGGTGGCGCTCCAGGATCACCCGTTCGGCCCCAAGCCGCTCGAATTCCCCGGCCGCCGCGCACGAGGCGCAGCCGGCCTGCGTGCTGACGTGCAGGGAGATCCCGGGGAAGAACTCCCGTACGATCCGCATCAGGCCCAGGTCCTGCACGATGACCGCGTCCGGGAGGAGGGGGGCCGCCTGGTGCAGCAACGCGATCGCCTCGGGGAGGTCGGCTTCGGTAAGGACGGTGTTCATCGCCAGGTAGACGCGAACCCCGTGCCGCCGGGCGTGCGGGAGCACCCGGCACAGTTCCTCCAGTGTGAAGTTCTCCGCGCGCTCGCGCGCGCTGAACTTCTGCAGGCCGAGGTAGACGGCGTCCGCCCCGGCGGAAACCGCCGCGAAATAAGCCTCGACCGAGCCCGCAGGGGCGAGGAGCTCGGGAAACGGCGGTTTGTCGGCTTTCATGCGATTCAGGCCTTTTCTGTCCGTAAACCCTTGCCGGACCTGGGGAATATCCCTCTTTAAGTTGACAATAATAATACATCCGTTAGACTGGCCGGGGAATAGCGGCGCGGGGGTAAAAAAACAGGCAATGGAGACGTTTGCATGAATTGGATTCCGGCAATCCTCGCAGTGGCGGTCGTGGCCTGGTTCGTGGGAACCTACAACCGGCTGGTCCGGCTGCGCAACCAGGTCCGGAACGCGTGGCACCAGATCGAGGTGCAGCTCAAGCGCCGGCACGACCTCATCCCCAACCTGGTCGAGGTCGTCAAGGATTACATGTCCTACGAGCAGGAGACTCTCGCACGCGTCGTCGAGGCGCGGGGGGCGGCCGTCTCCGCGAGGGGGACAGCCGCCCAGGCCAAGGCGGAGAACGCGCTGACGGAATCGCTGAAAAGCCTCTTCGCCGTCGTGGAGAACTACCCTGACCTCAAGGCCAACACGAACGTGGCTTCGCTTTCGGAGGAATTGACCACCACCGAAAACAAGATCTCGTTCGCGCGCCAGTACTACAACGACTCCGTGATGACGTTCAACAACACGATCCAGTCCATCCCCTCCAACCTCATCGCCTCGGTATTCGACTTCGGTCCCGCGGAATACTTCGCCGCCGGGGTGGAAGAAAAGGCGGTCCCGAAGGCCGACCTCCGGTAATTCCCGCGGAGGGCCCCGATGGCGGACGCCGGACGCAGCTGCCCCAAATGCGGGACGCCCAATCCCGCGGGCGCAGCCTTCTGCAACCTATGCCAGGAGCCGTTCACGAAGAAGGCCTCCCCCTCCTTGCGCCGCGTACCGATGATCCCCTTCAACGAAGCCGCCGCGAGCAACGTCAGGATGTCGCGGCTGCTCTTTTTCCTGCTGTTCGCCGCCTTCTTCGGGCTCGGGGGAGTCATCGGGAAAGCGTACGGCAGCGTGGAGCTGGGGCTTTCCCTCGCCCTCATCCTGTACGCGATACTGGCCTCCGCCGCCTGGTTCAGCGGCGAGTCCATCGTCCTGTCCATCCATGACGCCAGGGAAGCCGACCCGGCGGAGCACCGGCAGCTCCTGAACGTGGTCGAAGAGATGAAAATCGCCGCCGGCCTGCCGATGCCGAAAGTCTACGTCATGCAATCGCAGGGAATGAACGCCTTCGCCGCGGGGAGGAAGCCGGATGAGGCGTCCATCGCCGTGACCACCGGCCTTCTTTCCGGGTTGAACCGCGAGGAGCTCCAGGGGGTGGTCGCCCATGAAATGGCCCACGTGAAAAGCAGGGACACCCTGTACAACATCTGCGCGGCCATTCTCGTCGGCGCCGTCGCCCTGCTCGCCGACATGTTCCTGCGGGATGCGTTTTTCTTCCGGGGAAGGGGACGAAGCGGGAGCGGGGGACGCGGAAACGCCGCCTTCATCCTTCTTGGAATCGTGTTCGCCCTTCTGGCCCCCCTGGCCTCCCGGCTGCTCCAGATGAGCATCTCCAGGCAGCGGGAGTATCACGCCGACGCAGTCGGGGCGGAGTTCACGCGCGACCCGCTCGGGCTGGCCTCCGCGCTGGAGAAGATCTCGAGGGTAGGGGCGGAGGTGCCGGGCGAGAACAGGGGTACCCAGCACCTGTTCATCGTGAACCCGCTTCGCGCGTTCTCGGCCGATTCTTCCGCGCTGATGTCCACGCACCCGCCGACGGAGCTTCGCATCCAACGACTTAGGGCAATGGCGGGAGAGGGGGGCTAGACATGCCGCGTAACGTGACGATCTTCGGGAAGGACAGCTGACCGTACACCACAAGTGCTCGTAGGGACTACGAGAAGGCCGGAGCGCAGGTAGTGTACAAGGACGTGGAGCATGACAAGGCGGCCATGGCCGAGATGACGTCCGTGACGCGCGGTCGCCGCGACGTGCCGGTGATCCTGGAGGCGGGCAAGGTCACCGTCGGCTACGGGGGCAGCTGAGCGGTCTGACAGGCGCGGCCGTGCGCCGCGCAATCAGGGCGGCCGGGCGGATGCCTCCTCTGCGGGGCAGTGCGGCCCCTGCAGGGTTGAACGCCCGGCTCCCGCCGTGATATTCTTTGCGCTGTCCCATCCACTATCGCCGGAGGAACCCATCGATGAAATTCAGCGAAGATGCGCTGAAGTACCTGAACCTCGGGATCGAGTCCGAGATCGCGGCGTACGTCTTCTACAAGCGCGCCCGGAAGATGGTCAAGGACGAATCGCTCCAGAATATTCTGGACAAGCTGGCCATGGACGAGAAGGGGCACTTCCTCATCCTTGAGGGCGAGTTCGACGAGAACGTGCGCTCCGAATGCTGGGCCCCCTACAAGGACATTCTCGGCAAGGAAGGGCTTCCCGACATAGACGAACTGGTTCAGGAAACCCACCGGGAACTGCTGGGAAAGATGGAGAAGCTCAAGGGCAAGAAGGATGTCCTCGAGCTTGCGCTCTCGCTGGAGAAGGAGGCGTTCGCGCTTTTCAGCGACGCCTCGTCCAGGTCGAAAAGCCCGGACGTGAAGAAGGTCTTCGACCACCTCGCGGCGTTCGAGAAAGGCCACGTGCAAGTGATCGAGAAGGAGCTCTCCGCGCTTTAGCCGTAAGAACGACGTAAAGGAACGGATTGGATTCAAAAAAAACGGGGGCGGCCGCTCGGCCGCCCCCGTGGCATTTTCCGGGCTTGCGCCTGGCGGCGCCTAGAACTTGTATCCTACGTCGAAAGCGAGCAGGTGCGCATCGCCCTCCCACGTGCCGTTGAAGCCGGTGCCCGCGGTGCCGGTCGGCGACGTGGCTGTCTGGTTGTTTACGGTCCGGTCCTTCTTGGCCACGTAGAAGTAGGACCCGTCGAACGTCCAGTTCTTGTACTTGTATCCGGCTCCCAACATGTAATTCAGACGGTCGGCGTCGGGCAGCTCGGGCCCCATCGTATCGGCGGGGACGGGCGAGGGGTCATAGGCAAATCCCACGCGCAGAGCGAGCGGGTCGGTCACCTTGTACTGGGCGCCCAGCCGCAGCGTCGCAACGTCTTTCCATTTCTTGGGCGACGTGGATGTGCCCAGGGCGGCGCTCGGCCCGGCGCCTATCAGGACGGTGGGAAGTTCGATACGAAGCTCGTTGAACGAGCTCCAGAAGGTCCAGTCGATATCCGCCTCCACGGTAAGCTTGTCCGTAAAGTTGCAGGAAATCCCCAGCGCCGCGGTCGCAGGCATTCTGACGACCGTCGATCCTTTCCCGGAGAACGCGGTTGCCCCTCCGAAAGCCGCCTGGGACAGGGAGGCTCCGCCGAGAGCCGCCCGGCCGGCGGTTGAAATACCGGAGAGGTCGACGTCCCCGTCCTTCAGCTCCAGGGTGAACGGGCTCCGGTAGCTGAACCCGACCTTCACGTTCTTCGACGCGGTGAGCAGCACGCCGGCGTTGTAACCCCAGGCGTCGCCGTCCGCCTCCAGATCCAGAAGGTACAAATTGTTCGTCGGGGGGGTCGCGGAATTATCCCCGATGGCGAAATTCACGGGGGTCCTTGCCAATTTGGCTTTTCCCCACATCCAGTCGATCCCAGCCCCAACAGAGAGGAATTCGTTGACCTTCCACGCCACGGTGGGGTTGACCACGACCGTCTGGAGGTCGATCTTGGTGATCTGGTTCCTGAAGATGCTGGTAACGCGGTTCTCGTATTCCTGTCCCAATCCGAATGGTGAGAAAATTCCAACTCCGAATGCGAACGTGGGCGATACCTTCTTCGTGATGTAGGCGTTGGGAACGATGAAGGTCAGGTCCTTCTGCGTCTCGGAAACCGAGAGCCCGCCTGTAAGCGGCGTAGTGCCGGTGAACGTAGCGCCGTTTTCCCAGATGAAGGTTCCGCCGACCATGACGTTTGTACCCTCGAGCTGGACGATGCCCGCGGGATTGAAATAGATCGCGGAAGGGTCGTCCGCCTGAGCGGTAAAGGCGAACCCCATTCCCATCGCTTTGGCCCCGGCCTCCGGAAGCCGGAACCCCGCCGCCGTCGCCGACGTGGCCGAAAAGAGCAGGACCACCAGTACGGCCAATCCTCTCGCGACTCTCATTCTCCCCCCTCCTTATTTTGCTGGCGGAGGACACTCCTCGACTTGAGACCCGACACAGGAATGTCCCCCTAGAGAAATTGCTTTAACATACCGTTTTACATATCAGGGGGCAACAGAAATCACCGACCAAAACAATGAATAATATTCATTATCTCCGGGGGGGATCCGGATCGGGAAAAGGAGCCTGAGGCATACGCCCTGGTGTATTTTCTCCGCGCCGGCCTCGGAAAGCGAAGCCGTCTCCACGGGGTAGCGCAGGAGGGTGAAGTCCCTGTCCGCCCTGGCCTTCACCTCCACGTTGCGCCATGCGTCCACGATCCGGAACTCGCGCAGAGCGGCCGTCACGCCGCGCGAGGAGAGCGCCGCGTCCGGACCGATCCCCTCGTACCGCCGGTCCGGCCCGTTCCCCGAAAGGAAGTTCAGGTTCCACTCCGAGACGAACCGGGCCGAGAAGGTTTCCCTCCCCCGGTTGAAAATGCGATACCGGACGACGAACCCCTCGTCACCCGCGTCCATGTCGAGTATTTTCTCGAGCTCGAGCTCTATTCCCGGACCCGAAAGCGGCAGCTGCTGAGAAAGGACGATACGGGAGCCGCTGCGGGTGATCTCCGCCTTCGTCTCCTTGCCCGCGGTGACGATCGCCGGGTGGACGGAATCGTCCAGGATCCGCTCCGGCGGATCCTCGTCCAGGTACAGAGCCTCCCTGAAAGAGGCCCGCTGCCGGCCATCGACCGAAAGCGCCGACATTACGGACGGGTCCTTGAGGACGATGATGTCGTGGATGCTGGTCGAGCCGTCGAACGTCCCGCCCCCTCTGCGGAGCTTGGCGTGATATCCCTCCTCCCGCCGGGTCAGCACGTGGCCGAGCGCCACCCCCCGCTGCGGGAGCGATATCTCCGTGACGGCGCCGCCGTCGTGGGCATGGACGAGGAGCGTCAAGGCGGGGGTCTTCAGGAGAACCTCGGATCCGCCGTCGAGGTCGAGATCGCCCTTGAGCCCTTCCGTCCAGCCGGTCTTGCCCGCGTGCAGAACGCGGTCCGAGGCCTCTTCGGCCCGCAAGAGGTTCTGGTAGGCCGCCTCGCGAAGGTGGTTCAGGTACAGGCCGCCGAAGACGCCGTGCCAGTAAACGTCGTTGCACTGCGCCCGGTACAGGAAATCCCGGCCGGCCGCCTCCCCGCTTCTGCGCGAGGCCTCCTCCACTCTTCCGCTCACCCACCACATCCGCTTGTGGAGCTGGTTCGCCTCCTCGTACTTGCGAAGGAAGTTCCTGAAGAATCCGCCCTGCACGAACGGCTTCATCTCCGCCATCCCGCCCGCGCGGAATTCGTGGAGCATGTCTCCGAACCGGGCCGCCCTTCCCGGCGGAAGCGCCCATTCCCCCATTTCTATGTACGAACACGTGGGAAGGTAGATCCTGCCCCGCAGCGGCGCCCGGGCGGCGTACTCGCCGAACGTCATGGTCGTCAGCCAATCGCGCCTGGCCCATATGCCCTCGAAGAAGCGGCGCAGCCATCCTTCATCGTAGACGCTTTTATGCGTCCCGGGCCAGACGCCGAGCTTCTCCCCGTCGTCCGCGAAGATTGCGGCGGGATACGGGACGTCCCGCGACGTCATGCGCTCGACGGCGCGCAGCGTCTCCTCCACGTCGCCGAACGGGATAAGGTACCGAAGGAGCTCGCTACCCGGAAAGACGCGCACTGATGACCCGCCGGCCTCGGTCAGCCATACGCCGTCGAGCTCTTCGGATCCCAGCCCCGCCCGAATGAAATGGTAATCGTCCAGCGGAAGGTACTTCACCCCCGACGCGGCGAGCGACGCCGCCAGGTCCGGCTCCCAGACGCGCTCTGCCAGCCAGGCCCCTTCCGGCTCCCTTCCGAAACAGGCCCGAACGTTCTCCGACAGCGCGCGTATCTGCCCCAGCCGGTCGCGCTCGGGCAGGAGCGCAAGGATCGGCTCGTACATCCCGCCGCCTAGAATCTCGACCTGCCCGCGGGATACCATTTCCCTCAGGAGCCGCAGAACCTCCGGGCTGTTATCGGCGATCCACCGGAGGAGAAAACCGGAATAATGGAGGGTCAGCCTGATTCCGGGAAAGCGCTCGAGGGTCTCGAGAAACGGCAGGTAGGAGTTCCTGCATGCCTCCTCGAGCACGAAATCGAAGTTTCCGACCGGCTGGTGGTTATGAAGGCAAAGGAGCAGCGTCCGGGCTGGAGCCGGACCGGAAGAAGAGAGCACGGTCAGTCATCCCCCTCCTGGGCGAACTCCGTCAGGACGCCGAACGTCGACTTCGGGTGGAGAAACCCGATCTTCATGCCGTGCACGCCGATCCTCGGAGTCTCGTCGATCAGGCGGGCCCCCTTTTCCTTTGCCCGGGCGAGCGCGGCGGCTGCGTCCTCCACCTGGAAGCACAGGTGGTGGATCCCCTCCCCGTTCTTCTCGAGGAACTTCCCTACGGGGCCTTCCGGCGAGGTCGACTCGATCACCTCGATCGTGCTCTCCCCGACGCGGAACACCGCCGCCCGGATCTTCTGCTCGGCCACTTCCTCGATGCCGGCCAGCTCGAGCCCCAGGACGTCGCGGTAAAATGGAATGGCGTCGTCCAGCTTCCGGACCGCCACCCCGATATGCTGTATCTTGCGTATAGTCAAAGCGCCGTACCCCCTTTTCGTCTTATCTTCCATCGGCCTGTCCTATTTCATCAATACCAGGGGGCGCAGAATATCATAAGCCACGTATCCCACCGCCGCGGAGGCGGGGATCGTAAGGAGCCACGCCCAGACGATCCGTACCCCCACCGTCCAGTTCACCTTCCGGTGTCCCTGGGAAAGCCCGACGCCCAGGATCGCCGAGGTGATTACGTGGGTGGTGCTGATGGGGATGCCCATCGCGGAGGCGGTGAGAATGACTCCAGCCGACGACGTCTCCGCGCAGAAGCCATGGACGGGCTGCAGCTTGACGAAATCGGTCCCCACGGTCTTTATTATCCTCCAGCCCCCCATCGCGGTGCCCAGGGCCATCGACGCTGCACACGACAGGATCACCCAGGGCGGTATGTGGAAGGTCTGGATCGCCCCGTAGGAGGTAAGCGCCAGCGTGATCACCCCCATCGATTTCTGGGCGTCGTTGGAGCCGTGCGAGAACGCCATGAATGCGGCCGAAACGATCTGGAGCTTCCGGAAGCCGCGGTTCAACGGGGAAGGATGGTATCCCCGGAACAGCCAGAAGATGACCACCATGATGAGGAAAGCCACAACCGTCCCGGCCAGCGGGGAGATGACGATGGCCGCCAGGATCTTGGTTATTCCCTCCCACTTGAGGACGCCCAGTCCCCGGTCCGCGATCACCGCTCCGATCAGCCCGCCGATGATCGCATGCGAGGAGGAAGCCGGGATCCCGTAGCGCCAGGTCAGGAGGTCCCAGAAGATGGCGCCGGCCAGGGCGGAAAGGACTACTACCTGGGTCACCTGCGACGGGTCGACGATCCCCTTGCCGATCGTCGCGGCCACGTGCGTCGAGACGAGCGCCCCGACGAAGTTCAGGCCCGCCGCCATGAGGATCGCGTTCCGGATCGACAGGGCGCGGGTCGATATGCAGGTGGCGATCGCGTTGGCGGTGTCGTGGAACCCGTTGATGAAGTCGAACGCGAGCGCCGCGGCTATGACCAGCGCAAGGAGCGCGAACGAGCTCTCAGGCATTCTTGAGCGCTACCCCTTCGAGGACGTTGGCGGCGTCTTCGCAGCGGTCGGTGGCGGTCTCCAGCGTCTCGTATATCTCTTTCCACTTCAAAATCGTAATGGGGTCCTTCTCGTGCTCGAACAGGTAGGCGATCGCGTCGCGGCAGACGCGGTCCGCCTCGTTCTCCAGCGAGTTAACCTCGACGCAGTGCTCGTACACACCGTCCATCTTCTTCCCCATGTGAGAGATGCCGCGATTGAGCTCCCGGACGGACTTGAGGATCAGGAACCCCAGCTCCTTGGCCTGGGGGGTCGACTCGGTGATCTTGTAAAGGGTGATGCGCGTGGCCGCCGCGTGGATCAGGTCGATGATGTCGTCGAGCGACGAGGCGAGCGCCAGGATGTCCTCGCGCTCGATGGGAGTGATGAAGGTCGTGTTCAATTTCTTGACGATGTCGTGGGTGATCGTGTCCCCCCGGTGCTCGACCTCCTCGATCTGCCGGGCTTTCTCCTTTACTTCATGGAAGTTGTCAAGCAGGTCCTTTAGGAGTTCGGCGCCGTCCTGGATGTTCTGCGACGCCTTTTCGAACTGGACGAAGAATTCCTGGTCGGTCGGGAGAATCCGGAACATGGAGCGACTCCTTCTGGTTTTGGGAAAGTGTCGGAAAAACGTTCTACGCGCTTATCGGCAAAGCTGCCCGGCGTGGATTTTCGGCCCGCCGTTCGCCACCTCGGCAAGTTTGCGCTCCGCCGCGGCAACCAGGTCTTCGATGATCTCGCTCACGGGCTGGACCTTCTTGACGAAGGCGACGCTCTGGCCCGCCATCAGCGAACCGTGTTCGATGTCCCCGTCCACCACTGCGCGGCGCAGGGCGCCGACCCAGAACTCCTCGAGCCTGACCTGGGCCTCCTCGCGGGGAAGCTCGCCGGACTTGACCTTGCTAAGAAGATCGAACTGAAGGCGGTTGAAGTCCTTCGTCCCCTCGTTGACGATGGCGCGCACCGGTATCGTAGGAAGCGACGCGTCGAACTGCGTGGTGGGCATGGCGTCCCGGGCCTGGGCCTTGATGAACGCATCTTTGAATCGCGGGTGCGCCACGCACTCGTCCGCCACGACGAAGCGGGTCCCAAGCTGCGCCCCCGCCGCGCCGAGCATAAGGTACTGGGCGATCATCTCCCCGGTCCCGATTCCTCCTGCGACGAAGACCGGGACCTCCGTGACGCTCAATAGAAATTCCTGCGCGAGCACGGACGTTGCGACAGGTCCGATGTGGCCGCCCGCCTCGTTCCCCTCGATCACCAGGGCGTCCACCCCCTGCTTGATCAGGCGCCTGGCGAGGGACAAAACCGGAGCGAAGCATATCAGCTTTGCCCCGGAGGCCTTCACCTGTTCGATGTCCTTTCCCGACGGTATGCTTCCAGCGAAAAAGACGAACGGCGCTTTCTCCCGGATCACCACCTCGATGTGGTCCCGGAAGCTGGGGGCCACGGTTATCAGGTTGACCCCGAAGGGGAATTTCGTCTTGCGGCGGGTGGCCTCGATCTCCTTCGCCAGCATCGCCGGGGGCATGTTCCCCGCGGCGAGGACCCCGAACCCCCCCTCGTTCGAAATGGCGGAAACGAGGTTGGACTCGGACACCCAGGTCATGGCGCCGCAGAGGATCGCGTGCCGGGTGCCGAGAAAATCGGTCCCCCGCCTCCACGCTGCCGGCAGATGTTTCAACTCCATGGATGCCTCTCCCGCGGACAATTCGTACGAATATATCATAGGCGGCGGGCAAGGTGCCGGTAAAAGGAACCTTCGGCGTTTCCGGCAGTTCTTCTGCTATATTATGCAGCATGGTGCTGCGAAGCGAGTTGTACGACATCACCGTCGTCGGCGCCGGCCCGGTGGGGCTCTATGCCGCCTACTACGCGGGCCTGCGGGATTGCAGGACCAAGCTCATCGAAATGTATCCCCAGGTGGGCGGCCGGCTCATTTCCATGTACCCGGAGAAGGAGATATTCGACGTCGCCGGCCACCCGAAAATCGT
>DATBLU010000024.1:0-2033 GCA_036555205.1 Candidatus Deferrimicrobiaceae bacterium | reverse complement strand
GTTCCGCCCCCTCTCCGAGAACATCGTGATGCGAAAAGGAAGATGCTTCTTCCCGTACCCCTCGTCGGGCCTGGACTTCGGCAGGTCAATCTGGGAGAAGGGGCAGAAGGCACGGACGGTCCCGCCGATGCGCACCTCGTAGCCCCCCTTGATTTCCCGCTCGACGCAACCTTCCACCGGGATCCCCGCGCGCCAGGCATCCTCGAGCTGGGAGAGGCCTGCCGCGCCGCCCCCGATTTTCGTGGTGAACCGGAGCTCATTGTTCTCCGTGCCCAGGAAGTAGGCGGTCAGCGCTTCCCCTTCCTTCACCGTCAGATGCCCCTGCGCGTCGACGAACTCCTTCCTGTCCAGAACTCCTTCGCCCTTGCGCCCCAGCTCGATAAAGATCCAGTCGGCGGCGATCTTCACGACCGTTGCGCTCACCTTCTGTCCGGGCTCCAACCGGGCCGGCTCGGCGCCGCTCTCGTTCAACAGGGCTTCGAAACTTTCCTCCTCGCGGATTTCGTCGTCCCTGGCGTTTTTCCGGTCCATGGGTCTCCTTCGGGATTCCTTGTTCCTTGGGCTGGAATCCTCTTTATCATAATCCAGCCTCGCCGGAGGACCTCATTACCAGCGGTCGTACTCACGTTACCATCTTTTTCCATGGCGATCATGATCACGATGCCGACCGAAATGGCGGTCAAATCGCGGATTATGATAGTTATGTCTTGGATGCCGATGTTTAAACCGGAAATCATGGCGATCCCAGTAGCGTCCCCTCCAGTAAGGGCGATCATCCCTATAGCCGTAGCTCGTCACAAAGCTGCTCGGATAATAATAGGTCGGATAGGGATCGTAGAACGGGACGCTATAGCTGAAACTGATGCCGAAGCTGCTTCCTGCGTATGCAGGTTCAGCCGCAGGGAATACCAACAAAATGGCGGCAAGCGCCGGAATTGCGATCAAATATTTAATTTTTTTCATATTTATTGTTTCTCCTTCGTTTCTTTATGTCGTCTATCCCGCAATTGCGACCATACGGTTAAACACCGATCCGGGCATTGAGTTCCTCCATCCGGTTCGGTTCCCGCGCGCCGCGAAATTCTCCTCCGCCAGCGATAACCAGGCATGCGGATGATGTCCGGGTAGGTGTGCCGCGACATATTCTAGCGACCCGGTTACAACCGGACCGCGAACATGTCCTGCTATTCGAGGAAAGGATGAATATTATGAAGTGCGTAATACCTGGTGGAGGCGGTCGCAAAGGATCCGAACATAGGGACACATGGCCTTCGAGTTAGCCCCCCTTGACCTTTCGGGGCCGCCCGTAGGCCGAACGTCCGTTTACATTGCCGTCAAAACGTTTACTTGCTCTTGTTCGGAATCTCCTTCGAGGCCGGCGTTGATCCACCCTGGACACCAAGCCTGCCGCCGGTCCCCAGACCTCCTTTTACGCTCTGCGCCTTGTAATTGCGCGTCACCCTGACCAGCTTGTTGTAGGAATCCATGAACGCGGCGGTCAGGATCTTGCCTTCCGGCGTATCGGTATATCCGCCGGCGGCACCGAACCCTCCGCCGCCGAAGATGCCGCCGAACAGGCTGAAATCATAGTTCTTAGCGCTCCCCTCCGCCGCAGCCAGTTGAACGCCCGAGCGGTTATCGATCAGCAGGAGCGTCGTCGATGATTCGTTCGCCTTGAGGCCGCCCGCCACCGCGCCTACCACCCTGCCAATCCCGCCGAATAATCCTCCCAAAGCTCCTCCTGCGCCGGAGGTCCCTTTCTGACTGAACGTTATGGTTGGGCTCATCGTATAGTCCGCCGCAACCATCTGGCCTTTTTCAAAGCTGCTGCCTTCACGCATCTCTCCGGACTGGCTGAGGCTCCGCTCCTGCATCATGTTCCTCATGGCGGCTCCACGTTCCACCACGACGAAGCAGTTCGACTGCTGGATCATCATCCGCAATACGGGCACGGTCGAACCCAGCTTGTACTGGGATAGGGTGTGGTACCACGGAGCCGACTGGTCCTCTACCACCGCCATCGTGCCCAGCGA
>DATBLU010000023.1:0-5660 GCA_036555205.1 Candidatus Deferrimicrobiaceae bacterium | reverse complement strand
CGGCCGAAAATCCGAGATCCGTCCGTTCGGAGAGGAAACGGCGGCCCGGTACGAACTCTTCAAGTCCCTTCGACCCAAGATCGAAGATTATTTCCAGCGGTGCCGGCTCGCCGCGTACGACGGCCGCTCGGCGTCGCTGATCGGGCCTGCCGATGCGGATTACCAGAAGCTGTCCACCGAGAACCTGGGCGGGTCCGTGGAAGCGTTGGCGCAGTTCCCGGTCGCCGTGCCCGCGGCCGGCAAAGCCATGCCGCTTTCGGCGGGACTCAATCCCGCGTATACCGACGCGGTGCGGCGCTTCCGCGAAGAGGTCGTGGTCCCTTTACTCGGGGGCGCGGATGCGCTGAGCGACGAAGGATGGGCGGCCGTCTGCGCCCGCTTCGCTCCCTGCGATGCGTGGCTGGACGCAAAGCCGGCGACCCAGCTCGATGCGCTCGGGGAGGCCAGGATCAGGCAGCTGCTTGCGGAGGACGGCGAAGCGGCCCTCCTGGACATAGCCGCCCGGGACGGCGCGGTGGAGCCCGAGGTGGCCGCCATCGGTTCGGCGGAGAAGCTCCTGCGGTACTGCCGCGACCTGCACCTGCTGGCGAACAACTTCGTCTCCTTCAGGGATTTCTACACCCGCAAGGGGAAGGCGACCTTCCAGGCCGGCACCCTCTACCTCGACGGGCGAAGCGTGGACCTTTGCGTGAACGTCGCGGACGTCGCCAAACACGCGGAGATCGCAAATTTAAGCCGCGTCTACCTCGTCTACTGCGAGTGCACGCGCCGGGGCGGGGGCGACAAGACGACGATCGCCGCCGGGTTCACGGCGGGGGACTCCGACTACCTCATGGTCGGGCGAAACGGCGTGTTCTACGACCGCAAGGGACAGGACTGGGACGCCACGATCGTCCGCATCGTTGACCACCCGATAAGCATTCGGCAGGCCTTCTGGGCCCCTTACAAGCGGCTCGCGCGGATGATCGGGGAGCAGGTCCATAAACTCTCGGCGGCCCGTTCACGGGCATCCGAGCAGGCGGCCGCCTTGAGGATGGCCCGGGCCGGTGATGCGGCGGCTGCCGGGATGCCCGCGATCCCTCCCCCCCCGCCATTCGATATCGCCAAGTTCGCCGGGATCTTCGCGGCGATAGGTCTGGCGATCGGAGCGATCGGGGCCGCACTGGCGTCCGCGATCGCAGGGCTGTTCCGCATGGCCTGGTGGCAGATCCCCCTGCTGTTCGCCGGGGTGATCCTTATCATCTCGATCCCTTCGGTGCTTCTGGCATGGCTTAAATTGAGGAAGAGGAACCTGGGCCCCATTCTCGACGCCAACGGCTGGGCCGTGAACGCGCGGGCGAAGATCAACATCCCCTTCGGGGCATCGCTCACAGCCGCCGCAAGGCTGCCGGAGAACGCGGAGCGCTCCCTGACCGATCCGTTCGCCGAGAAGAAGCGGCCCTGGCTCGTCTACCTGATCTTCCTGGCGCTTTTGGGGGCCCTCCTGGTTTTCTGGCATATGGGATACCTGTCCCGGTACTGATCGGCATCCAATTCTTACGAAACGATCCGGGGGTAGCCGGGTTTTTATATTCATCCGGATACGGACGATGAGCCGTCCCGGCGAATCGGAGGGTCGAATGAATGCATTGGCAAAGGTTTCCGGGTGGTTAGCGACCATCGCGGCGGTGGTGCTTTTCGCGTCAGTCTCCAGGGCGGAATCCCTCGGGGCGATGCGCGTAACGATCGAGCAAGGCGACGTGCAGGTTAAAATCGCCGATACGGGAGAGTGGGTTCCGGCCTCGGTCAACATGCCCCTCGTCGAGGGGGACGAGCTTTGGGTCCCGGACGGCAGCAAGGCCGCGCTCCAGACGAACAACGGAGCTCATATCAGGCTTGACGGTGAGACGGCCTTGCAGGTCGTGCGAATGGACCGCGAATCATTCCAGTTTTATATCCCGCAGGGGTCCGTGTACGTGCTGAGCCTTGTAACGAAGCGCAGCGTGCTGCAGTTCGACACCCCCGACACCTCCATCCGCGCCTTCGGCAGAGCGACGTTCCGTATCGACACCCCCGGCGCCGAGACGGACGTCTTCGTGTTCAGGGGATCGGTCCTGGCGGAGAACGACGCCGGAAGGACGACCGTGCGGGCGGGCAGCATGCTGGCCATCGGGGCGGACGGCTACGCGGATCTTTCCCCGCTGCCTCCGCCGGACGGCTGGGACAGGTGGAACAGGGAGCGGGACCGCGTCGTCCTGGCGCGCGGGGACGGCTACCGTCATCTGCCGGAGGAGCTCCGCACTTACTCCAGCGATTTCGATGCGAACGGCCGCTGGGTCAGCGTGCCGGAATACGGGTACGTATGGACTCCGACGGTCCTTGTGATAAGCGATTGGGCCCCCTATCGCCACGGAAGGTGGGTTTGGAGGGGCGGGGATTACGTTTGGGTAGGATATGAGCCGTGGGGATGGGCGCCTTACCATTACGGCCGCTGGGCTTTCGTTGCCCGCATCGGCTGGTGCTGGGTGCCTCCCCCCAGGGGAGAGGTTTTCTGGGCGCCCGGATACGTTGGATGGGTGCGGACGGGTGACGTCGTTGCGTGGGTGCCGCTCGCACCGAGGGAAATCTATTACGGCCACGGCCATTACGGCCGGTACAGCGTCGACGTCAGGAACGTCGACATCAACAGGGTCAGGGTGACCAACGTCTACCGGAACGTCACGGTCGTAAACAGCGTAACCGTCGTTCACCATACGACGTTCGTAACCGGGCGGCACACGCCGGTAGACCGGAAAGTGGTCGTGAACGTGCGGGAGGACTTCGCCAAGCGGCGAAACATCGTGGTCGGCAGGCCTTCGATCAAGCCGGCGGAAACCAGCTACGTCCCTGTGGTGCGGTCGATCCCGGAATCCAAGCGCCCGCCGGCGGCCGTCCGCAAGATCGAGGCGAAGCAGGTAAGGCAGTCCCGCCCGCTTGTAAAGGAGCAGGACCGGTCCGCGAGGCAGCCGGATGCGAAGCCCCGTTCGCTGGAGGTAAGGAAAGTGGAAAAACCGACTCCAGCGAAGGAACGGGCGAGGGAGCGGAAAGAGGTGCGGCCGGCGGAGAGACGCCCCGCTGCTGCCCCGGTGGAACAGCGCGCCCCGGCAGCTCCCGCGGAGCAGCGTCCCTCGGTTGCACCGACGGAGCGGCGTTCGCCGGCGGCCCCGGCGCAGCGGCGGTCCCCCGCCGCGCCCGCGGACCAGCGTCCCGCCGTAGCCCCGCAGGAACGGGTTGCGCCGGATCGTCCGCAGCGTGGCCCCGAGCGGGTCCAGGAGAAGGAGAAGCCGAAGGGACCGCCGGAGGAGAAAAAGGCGCCGGAGCGGCAGCCTGCAAAGCCCGAGAGACAGATGGAGCGCGAGAAGCCGAGGGAAGCGCCTGCCGGCAGGATAACGCCCCGGGAGGCGCCGGCCGAGAGGGCCGCACCCCGGGAGGCGCCGGTTGAAAGGGCCAAGCCTAGGGAGACTCCGGTAGAGAAGGCCAAGCCCAGGGAAGCGCCGGTCGAGAAAGCCAAGCCCGAGCAGGCGGAACGCGGAAAAGCCCGGGATGAGGACAAGAAGGACGAGGGAGGCGGCGGCAACAAGGGCAAGGCACGTGAAAACAAGGGAACACAGGATAATTCTTCCCGCGACGGCAGGGATCGGGACGACGTGGAAAGGCCGCGGCGTCGATAGGCTTGGCGTTACCCGTGGACGGCCCGCCCGAACTCCCGCATGAATCCCATCTCCTCGGGGGAAAGCGGGCCCATGTCCAACGCCGCCAGGTTTTCGCGCAGCTCGGCCTCGCTGCGTGGCCCGGCAAGCACGATGTCCACGTGCGGGCTGGCAAGGCAGAAGCGATAGCAGTCGCCTGCCGAGGGAACCCTTCCCTTCCAGCCGCGGGGCGCGCGCAGCAGCTTCCGCCACGCCGTGGCCGTGTATGCGACTACCATGGGGCGTCGCTTCGACAGGCGGGGGAAGATGTCCTGCTCCGCCCCCGGGTGGGCGGCGTTGTAGCGGACCATGAGAAGATCGAGGATCGAATCATCGGCAAGTTTCCCTGCGCGCGGCCGGTCGTGGATCGAGGCCCCCAGCGCGCGGACCTTTCCCTCTTCCCTAAGCTTCAGCATCTCTTCCCGCACGGCGCCCGTGAAAGCTGACATCTTGCCCAGCCAGTAGAGCTGGAAGACGTCCAGGTATTCGATGCCCAGGGTTTTGAGGGCGCCCTCCGCGGCGCGGCGGACCGCGCCCGGGAAATATCCCAGAAGCGGACCGGCGGATACCGCGTACCGCTCCCGGTCGCGCGCCAGAACCTCGCGCAGCGCGACGGTGAGCCCCTTCATCCTGGGGCTCCAGAAAACGTACTGCATGCGCTCCAGCGCCTCGCGGCATGCCTCCTCCGGGAGCCCGAAGCTCCCCGAAAGCCCCAGCCGGAAAAGCCGCCGGCCGAGCACGGGCATTTCGCGGTATGCGAATTCGTTCACCCCCCGGCTTCCTCCGCCCACCTTCTCTTTGCCGCGGCGTTCAGCTTTTTAAGCTGGCGTTCGGCGCGCAAGGCTTCCCCCCTGTTCGGATATAGCCGCGTTCCCAGAATCCGCAGAGGCTTCCTCATCCTCGTGAAACGCGCCCCTTTCCCTGCAAGATGCTCCGCGAACCGGGCTTCGGGATCGAGCGCGATTCCCGTGTAGATGACGCCTCCGTCGCACTCCAGCATGTAGACCCTGTACGGCTTCTTCAACGCTACCAGAGGCTCGCGCAGGCGGGGACGTCGGCGCGGTCAAGAAGGGACATCGCTTCCCTGGAGCAGGCTGCCCGGCAGATGCCGCAGCCGTAGCATCTACGCGCGTCCACCGCCGACCTCTTCTCCGAGACGCTGTAGCCGATCGCGCCGAACTGGCAGACTTTCATGCACTGGCGGCAGCCGCTGCATTTTTCCGGGTCGATCTTCGCGACGTACTCGGCGCGGAACATCACGGGAAGCCCGTGGGTCACGGTGGTCTTCATAGCTATGCAGTCGGAGCGGTCGCAGTTGCAGATGCCGCCGATGAAAGGCGTGCGGAACGTCCAGACCGTGTGGCACAACCCCTCGCTTTCGTGCTCCCTGAACGACCGGAGGGCTTCCTCCTTCGACAGCGTCTCGAACCCGGATGTGTCCGGCCCCTTGATGTAACTCTTTTCCAGGCCATCCATGATGCGGAACAGCTCCCCGCCGCCGGGAGAGATGCTCACGCCGTAGCAGTACCTTTTTTCCCTGCCAAGCGTGATTTTCCGGCACACGCAGGGCAGGCGCACGACGGTGTTGACGAATCCCAGGATGCGCTCCAGGTCCTCGACAGGCACCACCTGGCCGTAGTGGTCCTTCTTCTGACGCCTGGAGACGGCCCATACGACTGCCCGCCGTACGAGCGCCGGCGCATTGTCGAGCTTCTCCACGTTCTCCAGGCCCTCCGCAAGCCGCTCTGGCTCGGAGAGGAATTCCCCGATGAACTTTCTGCGCCGGATATCGCTTAGCAGGTCTTCGGAATAGTTCTCCGCCCTCAGGTACCACTTCTTTCCCTCGCCGTGCTTGTGGCAGAACTCGCACATGGGATCGCCTCCGCCGCCGGATCCGCCTACCGTAATATTAACGCAGTCCGACAAAAATAGCCCACCGGGCCGCCTTGACCA
>DATBLU010000193.1:0-1581 GCA_036555205.1 Candidatus Deferrimicrobiaceae bacterium | reverse complement strand
GAGGCCGACGTTGGGGACGCTCCCGATCGTCGCGGGATCCAATGCGCCGTTCTTCTTGCAGTCCTCGATGATCGTCTTGTAGGTGGTCGCGTAGCAGCGGTCGGGGATCATCGCCTTGGTCTCGTACTGCTTCCCGTCCGGTCCCCACATCTTCCCCGCCTCGCGGACGACGACGGGCATCGACGCGTCGACGATGATGTCGTTCGGAGCGTGCAGGTTCGTGATCCCCTTGTCCGAGTCGACCATCGCGAGCGCGGGGCGGATCTTGTAGACCGCCTGGATGTCCGCCTCGATCTCCGCCTTCTTGTCCGCAGGCAGGATTTCGATCTTCTTGTAAAGATCGCCAAGGCCCATGTTCGGGTTGACGCCCGCTGCTTTAAGGGCGGCCGCGTGCTTCTCGAAGACGGGCTTGAAGAACACGGTGACTGCGTGGCCGAAAAGCACCGGGTCCGACACCTTCATCATTGTGGCCTTTAGGTGCAGCGACAGGAGAACGCCCTGCTTCTTCGCGTCTTCGATCTGCTCCTCATAGAACTTCCGCAGCGCGCGGACGTCCATGTGCGTCGAGTCGAGGATCTCGCCCTCGAGCAGCTTCAGGTTCTCCTTGAGGACCTTTACCTTGCCGTCGTCGCCGACGAACTCGAACCGCACGGTCGTCGGCTGCTTCAGGGTGACGGAGGTCTCGTGGCCGTAGAAGTCCCCGCCGGTCATGTGCGCCACATGCGCCTTGGAGTCCGGCGGCCACGGATAGTTCCTGGGCGGATGCTTCTTCATGAACGCCTTGACGGACAGCGGAGAGCGGCGGTCCGAGTTCCCCTGGCGCAGCACCGGATTCACGGCGCTTCCCAGGATTTTCGCGTACCGCGCATGGAGCGCCTTCTCTTCGTCGGTCTTCGGGTCCTCCGGATAATCGGGGACGTCATACCCGTGCTCCTGCAATTCCTTGATCGCGGCCTTCAACTGCGGGACCGAAGCGCTGATGTTCGGGAGCTTGATGATGTTGGCCTCCGGCGTCAGCACCAGCTCGCCCATCTTCGCAAGGTAGTCGGGGATCCTCTGCTTCTCGGTCAGTTTTTCGGGGAATGCCGCCTTGATCCTTCCCGCGAGGGAGATGTCCCACGGTTCGACGGAGACGCCGGTTCCTTTCGTGAACGCCTGGATGATCGGGAGCAGGGAGTAGGTTGCCAGCATGGGGGCTTCGTCGATCTTCGTCCAAACAATCTTCGCCGTCTTCTCTGCCATGTTCGCTCCTTTATGTTTTATATCCGTTTCGACGAAGTCTTGACCGGCTGGAGGGCGCGATGTTCCGACATGAAACCAAGTATGCTGTATACAATACCCGCCGGGAGTGTCAAGCGAAAAATCGGTTCGCGTGCCCAGTCCGTACAGCCTGCACCGGCTCCGCCGCCTCGGAGTGGCTCAGCCGAGCGCTTTCTTCGTCCGGCGGGCGCGATGGAAGGAAAGGGCGAAACGGTGCGCCTCGTCCCGAACGCGCATCAGGAGGAGCAGAACGGGATCGTGCGGGGGGAGGACCACGGGGTTCTTCCTGCCCGGGAGGAAAATCCTCTCCCGGAAGACCTT